>NZ_JAUBPW010000090.1:0-24683 GCF_036700965.1 Microcoleus sp. Pol8_D6
AACTTATATTTAACTCACCTTGAATATATCGATCGCTCCTGCTAGTGGTCTGCGATCAATTATTCAGCAAACCCTATTTACTGCCAGTAATTCTCTGCCACTATTGAAATATTCAACTGCAGCAGAATAGGCAGTAGCAGCTTTGGCTTTCTTTCCGGCAACCAGATTTAACCGTGCTAATTGCTCCCTCTCTAGCTCGTGGGTAATTAGATTTACTCCCACATTCAAGTGGTTGACAATATCAAACATTCTTTCTTCTCGCTCAACTTCTGGCGTATTCTTTAACAGCCGTTGACCGATTTTTAAGTGAGTCGATCGCTTTTGGTCTTCAGGAATGAGGGAATAGGCAGCTTGTTGAATGCGATCGTGGAAAAATTTGTATTTAACTAATTGGTCATTGTTAACGGGTAATTGCTCGGATTCTTCTCCAATGATTTCTCTTGATAAACTGTTACCACCTTCTTGATAAAATTTATATACATCGCTAACTGGTAAAATCAACCCTTCTTGCAATGCTTTCCACAAAGCTGTTGCTGTTTCTGTTGGTGAATTTTCATCAACAATTGCTAATGTAGCCAAATCGAACTGATTGCCAATACAAGCAGCTAATTTTAAAACTTCCTGTGTTCGGTTTGGCAACTTTCGCAACTGAAGTGCCATGAATTCTACTACATCATCCGTTAGTGCCAAGGTTCGCACTCTAGCAATATCGCACTGCCAATACCGAGCTTCAAAATTAAATTCAATTATCCCATCTTCCTGCAAAGATTTGAGGAATTGTGTGCTGAAAAAAGGATTGCCTTGGGTTTTCTGATAAACGAGTTCTGTCAAAGGCTGAGCCAAGGCTGTAGAACAAGCTAAGGTATCGGCAATCAGAGAATTCAAATCGAAGCGCTCAAGCGGATCTAGAATAATGGTGTTTACCGTAGCTCCGGTTGTTTGAATGTCGGCTAATGTCACCCTCAAAGGGTGTGCAGGAAACACTTCGTTATCTCGATACGCTCCAATTAAAAATAGATAGCGCCGATCGCGATCGCTCATCAGGAGTTGAATTAACTTCAATGAGGCTGAGTCTACCCATTGCAAGTCGTCTAAGAAAATAACGAGGGGATGTTCTTTAGTGGCAAAGATAGAGATGAAGTTCTCGAATAACCGATTGAAGCGATTTTGGGCAGCACTGGCGACGAGTTCTGGTGCCGGGGGTGGCGAGCCAATAATCCGCTCTAGTTCGGGAATTACCTCAACGATTACCTGAGCATTCTCGCCCAATGCTGCCATGATTTGAGTCTTCCACTCCTCAACTTTAGCATCGCTTTCCGAGAGCAATTGTCCCATGAAATCGCGAAAAGCTTGTACAAAAGCTGAGAAGGGCTGGCTGCGCGCAAATTGGTCGAATTTGCCTTTGATGAAGTAGCCACGCTGTCTCACAATTGGTTTGTGAACTTCGTTGACAACAGCGGTTTTACCAATGCCGGAGAAACCCGCAACGAGAATCATTTCGGTGCTGCCGGCACTCACGCGCTCGAAGGCCGATAGCAGGGAGAATACTTCGGTTTCTCTACCGTATAATTTTTCTGGGATGATGAAGCGATCGCACAAATCTCGCTCCCCTATTTTAAAGTTAGTTAGCCTCCCTGTTTCTTTCCACTGGAATAAACACGTTTCCAAATCAAACTTGAGTCCTAGGGCGCTTTGATAGCGAGCTTCAGCATTCTTTGCCATCAGTTTGCCGACAATCTCAGACAGCACCAATGGAACGCTATGGTTTACACTTGATGCTGGGAGGGGCTGTTTGGCGAGGTGGCAGTGTACCAAATCCATTGGATCGTCTGTTTGGAATGGTAACTTTCCTGTTAGTAATTCGTAGAATGTGACTCCCAGCGAGTAGAAATCTGTGCGGTAATCAATCCCTCGGTTCATTCGCCCAGTTTGTTCGGGAGATATGTAAGGTAAGGTGCCTTCGAGCACGTTGGGATTTTGAATTTCTTGGGTTTCGCGCGGTAGTAGGGAAGCGATGCTGAAGTCAATCAGCTTGACTTGTTTGCTGGTGGGGTTAATCAGAATGTTGGCAGGTTTGAGGTCTTTATGGATGACGTGGTGGCGATAAAGTCCGTCGAGGGAGTTGGCGATTTGAATCGCAATAGGCAGAAACTCGCTAACGGGCAAGCCTTTTAGGGGTTCCTGGCTAGCTTCTGCTAGACTAGCGAGGTAGCTACATAAAGAAATTCCGCCAAAGTCTTCCATCACCAGAGCATAGTGGTTATGGTAAGTCTCCAGGCTGTATGCCTTGACACTGCCGGGAATCTCTAAGTTTTTAGCAATGACGTACTGGTTGCGGAAGTGAACCAGCTCGTTGAAGCGAGGAAAGTCATTTCGCAGCAGTTTGATCACTACGGGTTGCCCATTTGAACACCGAAGGCCGCGATAAACTAGAGTTCGAGTGCCTGCGTATATTTGTTCGTTAATGTGATATCCTACAAAAAGATTTTTTATGCTAACCATATCTACGTATTCCTACTGCTTCTGTAAAGTCTGAAGCTTCTGAGAGTTACTATCTACTATTTTCGCTCGCTCTACTCTGGTATTCAGTGAATTACATTTTTCTTAATATACTTTGTGGCTCAAATTATGAAAACACGAGTTTAAAAAAATAGTTGAAGTTTTCATGGAAGAGCGAGCTGTTGATACTTGAGTTAAAACTAAGTAGAAAATGAAAGAGGCTAAGGCTGAGTGAAGGGCAGCAGTTGATAGAAGAGGAATTTAAGAAGCTCATCAGGTACTTAAGAGTATTTTTTACACCGATGCTTGTATGCGATCGCCTATTAAATCTTAATGTCTAGTTTAGGTGAGAATTTAATGTCATTAGTACAATTCGGAGCGGAATTTAAAGCGGGAAGCAGAGTAAATTGAGTTTGTGTGTCAGAGTAGGGATAAATTGGGATTCATGGGCTCGCCACCGGAATTATTTGTCCAAATGCCACAACAAGCTGCCCCACTCTAATAAGTGAATCAGGCATTAAATGCCAAAATTCAGCAGCAGACTATGGAACTAGCCCAAGTCAATTATATTTTGCCACTCACATACTTACAATTACCAATTACCGCTTTGATTTCTTTACTTATTCCAATACCTGCGCCAGTGAAACAAATTCTCCCATAAATTGCGCGAAAAAGTATTGCTGCCCAAGCGCTGCGACTCCCAAACAGCAGCAGTTTGACCGTTAATTGCCGAAAAACTCGACCAAATATAAGGAAGTTGGGCGATCGCCTCAACCTTCATCCCGTGACGCACAGCCAAAGCGATCGCGTGAATCAACTCAGCAGCTTGGGGTCCGACAATACTCGCTCCCAACATCTCCCCGTTGCGACGCCCGACAATCTTACAAAAACCAGTGGTATCCCCCGACATTTGAGCTCTTTCAACATTCTTGAAATATTCCCTACAAACAATCATATCGTCTCCAAAACGGCGCCTTGCTTGCGCTTCAGTCAAGCCAACCCTCGCCAATTGCGGGTCAGAAAAAATCGCCCAAGGAATGCCGCGATAATCTATTTGAAACATTGGCAAAAATAAAGCATTTTTCACAGCAACGGCAGCTTCGTAATTAGCGATGTGAGGGAACGGATAACCCCCAGCAACATCGCCGATCGCGTAAATGCGATGATTAGTTGTTTGCAGCTTTTCATTTAAAATCACGCCCCGATCACTGAATTTAACCTTAGCCTCTTCGAGATTTAATGAGGAAAAATTGTGTCCTCTACCGGCGGCCAGAAAAATCTCCTCAGCTTCGATCGCCCTTGGCCCAGCTTGAATCCATTTTTTACCATCAATCACCCTCGCTTGAGTCACCTCAGTAGCAGTCAGAATCCGCACTCCTTCAGCTTCCATTGCAGCTTGAACCAACCCAGCAGCCTCTCGGTCTTCTTTAGCCAAAATCTGCGAACTTTTCACTACCAAAGTGACAGCAACCCCTAGCCGAGCAAAAGTCTGAGCCACTTCGACACCGCTGGGATCTGCGCCAATTACAGCCAAACTTTTAGGCAACTGGGGAAGTTTTGCTAATTCCCCAACAGTTTCCGAAGTAAAAAAGCCAGCAGACGAAAGTCCTTCAATATTGGGAATCACCGGCAGAGTTGGACAAGCTAGCAAATAACAAAGCGATCGCAATTTTCGCCCGCCGACAACAAAAGCCAAATCCGGTTTCGCAACAAACTCGCCGTTGCCAAAAATAACATCGACCCCCCGAGCAGCCAAAAGGCCGAGAGAATCAATTTCTGACAAATTAGAAACAACACCCTCGACCCACTTGAGAACCCCGTCAAACCCCAATTTGATCGGCATGGAGGAATTGGCGACTTCCCAGCGCATCCCCAACTGCTGGTGGCTGATCTGCTGAGCAAAACGAGCAGCCTCCCTCAAAGTTTGGCTGTATCTCAAACCAAGGTTGATCGACTCTTTCCCCCCTGTCGGCAAATCTTGGGAATTACTTAGCGGTTCCACCAAAGCAACGCGGGCCGGGAAATTAGTTGCAGTCAAAGCAGCATAACGTCCGGCCGGAGTTCCACCAATAATCACTAAATCATAGTCAAGCATAAATAAAGAAGTCAGTAGTCAGTAGTCATTAGTTAGTAGTCATTAGTTAGTAGTTTAGGAGGATCTGCGCGCGGGGTCAGAAACCCGGTTTCTTCCTAGATACTTCGCTGCAAAACCCAAGATTTTTAGCCATCCTAAATAATTTGTGAATTTCTTACTCCCTCCCCTTGATAAGGGGAGGGTTGGGGTGGGGTAAAAAATTTACGACTCCTGCAAGGATTGCTATATCATAGAAACCGGGTTTCTTGGGGATGTCCACTCAAACGATCAATACAATCGGTTTGTCAACTTTTATGGGTTGTTAACAGTTAACCGTCAACCGTCAACCGTCAACCGTCAACTAACGAATAACTCCGTAAGTCCAGCAATTAGCTGCAGATTGTCCGCCCTGGAGCGCACAGCTACCCGAAAAAACCGATCGCCCAACTCAGGAAAACTCAAACAATCCCGAATCAAAATGCGGTGTCGTTCCAAGAGACTTTTTTGAATCAAAGAAACCGACATCGACGATTCAACCAACAAGAAATTAGCGGCCCCGGCAAAAGGCTGCAAACCCGGTAAATTAGCCAAACCCTCAAATAGCTCTCGGCGAGCAACAGGCAGCCAATCCCAGGTTTGCCGCTCAAAAACAGTATCTCGCACCACAGCAGCAGCAGCAGCAGCAGCCAAAGCATTCACAGGCCAAGGATCGCGCTGCAACTGCCACCGGCGCAGAATATCGGGATGGGCGATCGCGCAGCCCAACCGCAGTCCCGGCAGAGAATAGAATTTAGTGAGCGATCGTAAAATCACCAAATTCGGAAACTCCTCAACAGCATCGATCAAAGTTTCCTGCTCAGAAGGCGGTAGAAAGTCCATAAAGGCCTCATCCACCACCACCATACCTAACTGCTTCACATAAGGCAAAATCGCCTCCCTAGCAAACAGCAAACCCGTAGGATTGTGCGGGTTGTTCAGTAGCAAACCTCGTCGAGAGGTGGCATCGAGACCAAGAGGAACTGGGATACCAAAAGAAGGGGATACAAGGGAACGGTTAGAAACCGACAAATCATCCGTTACTAACCGGCTTCCTGCCCCAACTTCCAACGATTTCAGATCCAACTCAGATGTGGCACCATTCTCAATTAGTTGTTTAGGAACAGGCATCATGCCTGTTCCACAAGAAAATTCATCTCTTGTGGAATGGGCATCTTGGCCGTTCTTGACAATGGTGCAAGATTTAAGATCCAAAGGAGATTTCAGCACCTGCGCGCCGAAAGCCGAAAGAGCCCGCGAGTAATCGCCAAAAGCCGGAGTCACCAAATAAGTCGCCTCCAGCTTCGACAAATCCCAAGCCGCCCAAGTCAACAATTCCGCCGAACCATTCCCTGGCAAAATCCAATCCCGGTCAACATTCAAAGCCTCACCCAAAGCAGTCCTGAGCTCTCCATAATCCGGGTCTGGGTAAGCCGTAAGACTGCTCAAGTGAGCTTGAATCGCATTCAAGGCCGACTCAGGAGGGCCCAAAGGACTGATACTCGCAGAAAAATCGACAATAGCAGAGGCAGGGCAGCCTGCCAGTGCGGCTGCCCAAGCTAAATTCCCACCGTGTAAAGGTCTAATCAAGACTCAGTTCGCCAGCTATTCTGCGTTTTTCGGCGGTGCAACTCTGTCCTTAAACAACTTCCCTGCGGAAAATGCAGGAACTCTGGTTGCCGGGATTTCCATCTTGTCTCCAGTTTTGGGATTGCGACCTTCACGGGCCTTGCGTTCCCGCGACTCAAACGAGCCAAAACCGACCAGCGTCACCTTGTCGCCATCGGAGACAGCTTCCATGATTGCTTCCAGGGCCGCACTCAAAACAGCATCTGCCTGTTTTTTCGTCACGCTAGCCTTTTCCGCCACTGCATCAACCAATTCACCTTTGTTCATTGCGAAGTCCTTCTCGATTTGCAAAATTACGTTAAACAGAGTTAGTTCAACTATTAGCTGTGAGTTATCAACTGGATTGAGGTAGTGGATTGGGAGGTTGGGGTGGTTCCCGATTGCTCCCGTCCGCTTCCCCGAATCACAACTCCTGCTGAATACCAATTACCCTAGGGTAATTGGTCAGAGAAGGAATTTTTGTTTCTAACTGCTGAAAACCCCACAGCATCTAATTTTCACTGCATTATTCTAAAGTCTTGCCGACCGTTATGGATCGGTGGAACCTTTAATTTATATGGAACTTGCTAATTTTTGTAATTAATCCCAAAATTTAGGTAAAAAAATACCACCTTGGAGACAAGATTTCTCGCCTCGGTGGATTTCCGATCGCAAAAAAAATAGAAATAGAAGGAATAAAATGTAATTTGTCAAGGGCTAAAGGAAAAGTTTTTTCCTTCTTCCTTCTTTCTTTCGCCTTTCTTTTCCCCGTGGGCCAGGGCTGTTTCATTCTCCCGAAACCCGCCAGGGGCTGAAGTCCCTGTCTCATAGCTGAAGTCGTCTGAAGACGACTGAAAGAGTGATTTATAGTTGTCTTGCAGAGGACTAATCAGTTCTTTAGTCCTCTTTTAGAGGACTTTAGCTTTGAGGCAGGGGTTTCAACCCCTGTCGGACTGTCGGACTGTCGGACTGTCGGACTCAGGGGAAAGAGCGTGGAAAGTTGACAGCAAGGCATTTTTCCTTCGTTCCTACTGTCTCGGCTGGACGGGCTGACTGCGCTGCAACAGTTGACGGGCGTCGGGACTGATGTTGTTTTGGTAGCCAAAGTTTGATCGATCGCTATCATCCAAAATCTGCGGAGTCAGCAATACAATCAACTCCGCCCGCTGGTTGGTCTTATTGGTTCTCCTGAACAGCGAACCGATAATCGGCAAATCTCCCAAAATCGGAATCTTGTTCGCTGTAGTCCGTTCTTCGTCTCGGATAATCCCCGAAACAATCAAAGTCTGACCGTCCCGCAGGCGAATTAGCCCGGATTGCAACGAACGCTCGCCCAGCAGAGTGATAGTATTGGTGCTCGGGCCAGTCGAAAGGTTTTGAGTGGTGCCGGGTGTCCTGATAATCGGGTTCACCCGCAGAGAGACAAAACCGTTGTCGTCAATTCGATCAATCGCCACCCCCAACTGCAAACCCGCCCTATCTTTGACTGCCGTCACCGTTGTGGTACTTGTATTTCCGGTAGTCTCGGTGTCGGACGTGATGTTAGTAATCACTTCATCAGTAATATTCACATTCGCCGTTTCTCCTTCTTGAACCACCAGAGTCGGATCGGTCAGGATTTTGGCATTCTGGCTCTGAATAGTTGCCCGCAAAGCCGACAGGAACCTCCTCGGATACTGGAACGCCGGGAACAGGGCGAACTCTGCAATTCCTGAGCCTGTCCTCGATCCCGGCTCGTAATCAGTAATTCCAACTCGCGTAGGGTCATTAGTAACTGGGGCTGTCGGCTGGAGGAACACACCTTTGGCGGGGCCTTCGAGACCTTGACCTGTAAACGGCACGATACGCCGGCCGTTCGCATCGTAGAAAGGCTCCAGGTCTGCTAAAGGGTTGCCGACGATCGGCCTACCGGTCAAGCTCTGATCGAGCTGCGTTGTATTGGGCGGATTGATGCCGCCAAAATTGAGACTTGCCGCCCCATTGTCATTGACAAAGAAATTGTTATTAATTCCGAAAGAGAAACTGCTCCTAGTGTCGTTATTTCCCAACAAGTTGATATCGATCACCTTGACGTTGACAGCGACTTGACGGCGACGCAAATCTAGCTGTGTCAAGAAAGCCACAGCCATGTCAACTTTGCGCGGGTCTCCCACCAAAGTGATGGAATTGAGCCGAGAATCCGCCAGCACCGACAGTCCCCTCAGCAACAGCGGCCCCGTGCCTTCCCTAGCGCCGATCGCCTTAATGTCCGGTTCCCTAATTTCCACATCCCGCGCCGCATTTCCCTGGCCCACGCTTTGAATCGTCACCCGAGTAATCGGCAGTTGAGTTTCCGCCCCTTGAGCGCTCAAAAAGTTAGCCGCGTCCGTAGACCGAACTTGATTGAGCCGCAAAGTCCGAATGATAATATTGCGCGAGTCGATCGGCAAGCTAGTCCCTACAAAAATCGTCCGTCCTTGGCGGTTAGCTTGCAACCCGCTGAGGCGCAGCACGTAATTAAAGACATCTTGCACCGACTCATTTTCGATGTCCAAAGAAATCTTTGGCCCTTCATCGGAACCGGTGGCTCCCGGCTGACCAGGCACTGCGGGCTGGCCTGGTTGAGCAGGGGCACCGCCACCTGTAAAAGCAATGTTCAACCCCGCAGCGCGAGCCAGCAGAGCCAAAACGTCGCGGACTGGAGCATCGCGCAGCACCAAGCGGGGGATGCGTTCTCCCGAACTCAGTTCAATATTTCCCGCGCCGGGGGCGATGTTAGACACTGCGATATCTCCCAAGGGCGGAGCAACTGCCCGCGGTTGGAAAGGCGCAGCCTGATTGCTCTGGGATTGTATTTCGCTGGGGAGGGGCGGGCGATCGTTCCTGGTAACAGTAACTTCAGGATTTGGCAGCAGCACGCCTGGGTTTTGCGAGGTGCGGACTTGGGGAGCCGGGGGGGGAGCTGTTTGGCTCAGTGGCAGTCCCGGAGGCGGCGGGGGTGGAGTTTGGGCAGACTGTGCTGTGCCACCCTGTCCGGCAACGCTAAGGACGATGCTTTGGCCTTGTCCCGGCACAATTTGTCCGTTGGGAACTCCGTTGGTGCCGGCTACCACAACGCGGATGCTGTTAGCCTCTACCTGGCTGATTTCTACTGAAGAAATTCCCGGAGCGGGGTTATCTTGACGGAAGCTGTTGCCTTGTGGCAAGCGGAGCTGGGTGTTAATAATTGTGGCTTGGTAAGTATTGCCGTTATTGATGGCGAAGACTTGGGGGCGATCGCCCTTTTCTGTCGCCAGAACAATATTTACGCCATTATTACCTTGACTTACTTGCACTCCTGTGACCTGAGTCGGCAATGCCAAGACGGGGGCTTGGGCGATCAGAACTCCTGCAACACTGCATAAGAGTCCTCCACTTAACCGTAGATGCTGTTTCACGTTCTCTCCTCCACTACACTTTGTTATTTGTTGTTCGCAGTCTTTTGTCGCTAGCTGCTAAACTGACTAAAATATTCTCGCTTCGAGCCTTTTTAAAGGAAGAAGTTATGCCCTTTTCGATTTTTAATTTTCGATTGGGAATAACAGATGACATAAGGGTTAGAAGCTATCCTACAGCAATCCTCGCATCATTTGTGGATTTCTTACTCCCCCTCTTACAAATGAGAGGGTTGGGGTAGGGTAAAAAAATTACGACTCCTGCAAGGATTGCCATACAGTTCCATTACTTTTTGAAACGGGTATTAGAAGAAATTAGATTTTAGAGCCAATTTTTGATTGCCATCTAAAAAATATTTTTCTGACCTTCATACTTTTTTGACTTCTACCTTCAATCTTCCCATTTCAAACTTCTGCCTTCTGACTTCTTGTGAAAGAGCCATTTGGGAACAATAGCTAATATCTATCCGCCCAACTACCGCTACTTAGCACCAGGACTCGGAGCCGGAGTTGGCGGTTTTTCTTCTTGCTTTAACGGCAGCAGCGCGTGCAAGTCAAAAGCAGTTTTAATTTTAGTTGGTGGCTGCTCCACAGGAACTATTTTCCCTTTCAAGAAATCAACTTCAATTGGCTGATTTGATGCTAGCAATTCAGATTTCAAATTCCTAACTACCAACAGCGACTGCATCAATTCCAAGTTACGCATAAAATTGCGGGTTTGAGCAAAAGTGCCTTCAAACTCTACCTTGAATTTTTTGCGTCTGAGCTTGCCAGCCAGGGACGGCCCGAAGGAGGTATCGGCCAGAATATCAGGGTCTGGAGCTCCCGGCGCGGCGGTTGCTGCTGCTGGCGGCATATCCGGCTCAAATTTGGTAATTTTAGCCTTGAGGTCATCTCCTTGCACGCCGGCGTTGATTCTATTAACGAGTTGGGTCATGTCAAGCAAAAGCGTGTTGGCGCTGGCGTCGCTGGCAAACATTGCCGTCACGTTGGCTCGGCGCTGTTTTGCTTCTTCTTGCTTGGCTTCTGCTTCTGCCTTTTTTTGAATTTGAGTTTGCAATTGCACTTGCGTTTGCTTGCTTTCGCTAAGTTTCTGCTTGAATTCGCCGCTTTTTTGGAATTCGGGCAGTACGAACTGGTAGCCGAGGCCGCCGGCAATCAGGAGCCCGAGAACCGCGATGCCGATTGCTTGGACTTGGGGTGTCAGCTTAATGCCGAATATTTCCTTAGCCCCTGTATCTTCTGCTTGTCCGCTAGAAATAAACTCTGCTGTCATGGTTTTTTCACTTCTCCTTTTTGTGGTTCTAGCACTCCTTTTTCTTGAAGTGTTTCTATCCGTATTGCGAGCCCGTCTGCTTGCTTGCTTCGCAGCTCGGGGAGCAACTCGGAGGCCCCCGTCGGGCTGAGCGTCGTTTCAATTTTATATTCCACCACCGGTCGCAGTTTGGGAAGTTCTGGTGGTGCTGCGTTTTGGTTACGCACTTGTAATTGTGCGGGGTTGTTTTTTAATGTGGCCGCTATCAGTTTGGTATCGGTGTTAAGGAAGAAAGGAGAGCGCTGGATTAGCAGCATAAAGTCGTTAACTTGAGCAAAGGTACTGGCTATTCCTGAAATTTGTACTTTTGCTGGCTGCTGCGGGACGACGGGGACGGGAGCAGCAGCCGGGGCGGGGCTGGCTGGAGACGGACTCGCCCCTGGGGAGGCGGCAGGAGTTGCTGCAGGGGGTGGGGGTGCTGCTGCAACAGGGGAGGGACTCGGGTCGATTTGCTCGATTTTGCCAATTTGCACTCCCGCCGGAGTACGGGCACTCAGGTCTTGCAGCATCGCCGACCAAGGTTTAATTTGGTCGAATACTCCGGCTAATGCTTTGTATTCGGCGGTAACTTGGTCGGTTTCGGCGTTGATGGCTTTGATGGTGTTGGCTTGAGTATTTAACGTTGCCAGTTCTTGGTCGATGGCTGCTTGTTGTGTGGCCAAGTTGGTATTTTCGTTAGTCGCCCACCACCAGGCTCCCATGACTGCGGCGTTGATGCCAAGGGCAAACAGCACCGCTCCATATATGGGCAGTTGGTCTTTGACTCCACCGGAACTTTTTTTAGCTGGACTTTTGGTTGCAACGGGTTTGTAGTCCGGACGGTCGTTGAGAAAGTTAATATCTAGGCTGTACATGGCTTCACTCGATTTTATAGCATAAGGTAGAAGGCAGAAGGCACAAGGTAGAAGGTAAAACAGACAAGGAATAAGGAAAAAGTGATTTACCGCTTATGTTTGAGCAATTAAGAATGTCCTCACAGTCTTGGCTGTTGCTATAGATTTAAATTGGAAATTTTAGATTTTTGACAGAACCCAAGATTGCTGGTACAAGTGAAGGATTTATTTAGGGAAGAAAGAAACAACTTTTTGCCTTCTACTGAAGGAAGGGGCTGCTTCTACCTCAGATATATTCTACCTTTTACCTTCTACCTTCTACCTGTAATATTCTACCTTCTGCTTTCTGCCTTCTTCTTTTGGAACGGGTTTTTACCTAAAATTCTCAAATCGGTTTTTCTCTCATCTAAAACTGTTAGGTCACATAACCTCCCTTAGTCCTAAACCTAGGGCGACTCCTAAACCTGCTCGCTGTTCTGGGGTAATTTCTTGGCTGATTTCGAGTCCTAGGGTTTCGATGGGATCGACTTGAGATGCGGGCAAGCTTAATCTTTGCATAAAAAATTCGTCTAGTTTGCCGATCGCAGCTCCCGGGCCTGCTAGCAGTAGTTGCGCTACTTCGAGTTCTTCGCTCTGGTTGAGGTAAAAGTCTACTGAGCGACGCAGTTCGTCTGCTAGTTCTCCCAATACTTTTATCATCGCATTTGTTCCCGGATTGGCGTCTCCCGATGCGCCCATTGTATCTGTGACGGGCAGGGTCATGCCTTGCAGTTCGCTGGTGTCTCTGGTTGGCGGCAGGTTCATGGCTTGGTTGAGGGCGGTCTGGATTTGGTAGGTGCCGATCGGGATGGTACGGTTGAACTGAGGTATGCCGTCCACTACTATAGCTAACTCGGTGCTGTCAAATTCTATGGCGGTGAGAACTGCGGCTTCTTGGGAGGAAAATTGTTGCAGTTGGTCTTTGAGGGTGCGGATTAGGGCAAAACTGGTTACTTCTAGTACGTCTATAATCAGTCCGGCTTCTTTGAAGGTTTCGATGTATGTGTCGGTAACTTCTCTGCGGGTTGCTACTAACACGACTTGCACTTTTTCTACTCCGTCGTCATCTACAAAAAGGCCTATTTTTTGATAGTCTACGTCGGCGTCTTCTCTGGGAAACGGCAAGTACAGTCCTGCTTCTGCGTTCATGTAATCCCGCAGTTCTTCTTCGTTAAGCTCTGCAGGAACTGGGATGAGGCGGATGACGGCTTCGCGGCCGGGAATGGCTGTGGCTACTCGCTTGGCTTTGATTTTGTTGTCGGCAAGGACGGTACGTATTAGTTCTGCCATTCCCGGCGGATCGACTATTTGTCCTTCTTGTACATAGTCTTCTGGAACTTCTATGGAGGCTAGGATGCCTAATTTTAATGCCTGAGCTTTCTTTTCGAGCTGAATGATGTTGATGCGGTCTGGGGCTATTTCGATCCCGATTCCTGGCTGGCGTTGGGAAAGTAGACCTTTGAAAAAGTTAACCATGTGATTGGGTCGCCGGTAATTGCTATTTTTTTCTTTTGTTGTTGGCCAGCCTGATTCAGCGAGTCCGGTGTTGGAGGGTTGGTTTCCAACGGCCGAGAGAGTGCTGTAATCTCGGTATCCCGCCGTAGCTACGCAGCTCCGTCTGTGTTGCGCGATCGCTAGTTCCGATTTTATGCTATCCAATTTACTTGACAATAGCTATTCTGCTGCCAATGTCAATAAATTCCAGCTCGATCGACCGAAAACCTGCCGATTCTGCACAAAAACAGACTATCTCGCTCCTGGGCCCAGGTACAAAACTCTGTTACTGACTCATCGCTTGATTCGGGCGATTCCCTACCCTACCCTACGGGGAACGGGAACCCCTGCGGGAAGATAGCTTCGCTTCACGCTTTTTTGTCTAACGGTTCCCATAACTCTCAAATTTTATTCTATGAAACGTAAATCTTGGCAACTGTTTGCTGTTTTTGGGCTGGTGGGACTGCTGCTGGCTGCGGTGGTGAGTTGCAGCAAGCCGGCTGTGAATTCCCAGGCAAATAATACGCAGGAAATCGAGTTCTGGACTATGCAGCTTCAACCTCAGTTTACTGAGTATTTCAACAAGACGATCGCCGGTTTTGAAGCGGAAAATCCGGGGGTGAAGGTGCGCTGGGTGGACGTTCCTTGGTCGGCTATGGAAAGCAAGATTTTGGGGGCTGTTTCGGCTAAAAATGCGCCGGATGTGGTTAACCTAAATCCCGATTTTGCTTCGCTGTTGGCGGGACGCAATGCTTGGCTGGATTTGGATTCTCGGATTCCGCAGCAAGTTCGATCGACCTATCTGCCAAATATCTGGAAAGCTGGCGTACTCGACGGCAAGAGTTTTGGCATTCCTTGGTATCTCACGACTGGGGTGACAATTTACAATACTGATTTGTTGAAGAAGGCTGGAATTGCTAAGCCTCCGGCTACCTATGCCGAGTTGGCAACTGTTGCCAAGCAGGTGAAGGAAAAGACTGGTAAGTTTGCTTTTTTTGTGACTTTTGTGCCGGAAGATTCGGCGGAAGTTTTGCAATCTTTCGTGCAGATGGGTGTGCCTTTGATTGACGCTAAAGGTAAGGCTGCTTTTAATACTGCTAAGGGCAAAGCTGTTTTTCAGTATTGGGTAGATTTGTACAAGAACGGACTTTTGCCACAGGATGTTTTGGTGCAGGGACACCGCAGGGCGATCGAGCTTTATCAAGCTGGGGAAACTACTTTGTTAGCTTCGGGGCCTCAGTTTTTGAAGGCGATTGCTGAGAATGCTCCGAGTATTGGTGCTGTTTCGGCTGTTGCGCCTCAAATTACAGGGGAAACCGGTAAGAAGACTGTGGCGGTGATGAATTTGGTTGTGCCGCGCGACAGCAAGCGCCCTGATGATGCTGTCAAGTTTGCTTTGTACGTGACTAATTCTCAAAATCAGTTGGCTTTTGCAAAGGCTGCTAATGTTTTGCCTTCTACGGTTGAGGCTTTGCAGGACGATTATTTTAAGAACGTTCCGACTGATGCTCCTGCAGCCGATCGAGCTCGGGTTGTTAGTGCTTCTGGATTGAGTTCCGCCGAGCTATTGATTCCGCCTCTCAAGGATGTTAAGAAGTTGCAAAAGGCGATTTATGACAATTTGCAGGCGGCAATGTTGGATGAGAAGTCGGTAGACCAAGCTGTGGCTGATGCGGCTAAGGCTTGGGATCAAAGGTAGTTTTTAATTGAAGCTGGGGCGGATTTTTTTTGATCTCGCCCTTGCTTTTTTCTGCGACTTGACGTATTATTAAATAATGGGAATCTGTGCCGCCATATATAAGGAGATATAAGCTTTTAAGTTATTATCGAATGATGAAATTATCGCCTATTCACAAGGCGGAGTCGGAGGAGAACTCTGGATAAGACAATCTCCAATATTTTAGAGGTAAATGTTTCTTGATAAGAAGGCTCGCTCATCCCAGAAACCGAGTTTATTTATCCCGTGCGATCGCCTTTGTCAATTCAGCTTAATTGATGATTTGTAGGAAGATAGCCTGAATTCCTCAAATATTCAGAAATTTAACTCGTGTTAAAATCAAAGCTCAGATCGGAATAGGAGAAAATTATTATGCCAGCGATGACACTCAAAGATTTAAACCAAGTTCAAACCCTTTTTTCCGAAGCGGGTTTAGATTACAAAATTGAACTAGAAGACGGGAGACTTTCAATTGTGGGGCCATCAGACATCGTATCCAGTGAAATCAGCAGTATTTTGATTCGCTTGCTGGGTAACTGGGTTTATCCCCGTCGCTTGGGAAGAGTCTTTGACTCCGCAGGCGGTTTCATCATGCCGGATACGAATGTCAAAGCACCGGATGTTTCTTTTGTGCGCGCCGCCCGCTTGCGCCACAGTCCGCGTTATTTGGGAGAACTTGTCCCCGATTTGGTGGTTGAGATTAAATCTCAGAGCGATCGCATTAAGCCTATAGAAACCAAGGTTTTGAAGTTTATAGAATTGGGTGCGATCGTCGGAATTCTGATCGATCCTGATGAAGAAACAGTGACTATTTATCGCTCTACAGGTGAACCGACTGTTTTAGGAAATGGCGATATCTTAACATTAGCAGAACTTTTTCCCGGTTGGGAATTGCCAGTTTCTGAATTGTGGCCTCCTATCTTTACTGAGGAAGAAACACAATGCTGATGCGTTTAAGCTTGGGATTGTTGTTGTTGCAGAAAATAGCCGACGAGATAAAGCGAACCGCAAAGGATTGTTAGGTTGTCACCTGTAACAGCAGCATCTAAAGCTGTGGTTAAGTCGGGGAAGGCTTGACAGAGGGTTAATTCGGGGCAGATAATTTGAGCGAGGGTGGCTAATTCTGCGGGGGATGATGAGTTGTGATCGGGTACGGGTACTAGGTAAAGTCGATCGCCCTTTTTGAGTAATGCTTTCAAAATATCGTCGCAGTCTTTAGTCGCAAGAATGCCGATTACCCAGTTAATCGGTTGGGAACTTTTAAGATTATCGACATATTCACGCAGGGCGATCGCTGCGGCTGGATTGTGCGCGCCGTCAATTAATATATTGCGGTTTTTCCAAGTTGTCTGCTGGAGTCTTCCGGGCCATTGGGTTTTGGCGATACCGTTTTCGAGGGCGGTTGGGGAAATGTGCCATCCTTGGTTTTGGAGAGTTTGCAAAGTTGCGATCGCAATTGCTGAATTCATTAGTTGAATTTTTCCCAGCAGCGGCAATTGATATTTTATTTTAACCGCAGATGAACGCGGATTAACGCTGATTTCTGGATGTGGATGATATTCTGCGAATCCTTGTCCTAAATCTATTGCTGGTTTTACCCAAGTTGCCGGACAGTCTAATTCTTGAATGCGTTTTTCTACTACTATTCTAGCTGATTCTGGCAATTCTCCGATAACTGCCGGACATTTTGCTTTGAGAATTCCCGCTTTTTCCCCAGCAATATCTGCCACGGTGGGGCCGAGTATTTGCCAGTGTTCGAGACTGATAGAAGTGATGACGCTAGCGAGAGGTGTTTCGCAAACGTTAGTCGCGTCTAATCTACCGCCTAATCCAGTTTCTATGACTGCAATATCTGCTTTTTGTTCGGCGAAATACAGCCAAGCTGCTGCGGTGATTATTTCAAATTGAGTGGGAGTTTCGGTGTTGTTTTCGGTGGCGGTGACAACTCGTTCTAGACACTGTTGCAATTCTGTTGGGGAAATTGGTTTTTGGTTGATGCAAATTCTTTCTGTCCAATCGATTAAGTGCGGCGATGTGTAGCGCCCGACTCGATAGCCTGCTTCTGTTAGTACGGAAGAGAGATAAGCGCAAACGGAACCTTTGCCATTGGTGCCGGCAATGTGGATAATGGGTACTTGTTTGTGGGGGTTGTCTAGTTTTTCGAGAAGTTGGTGAATTCTTTCTAGACCGAGATGGACGCCGAAATGTTGGTAGGATTGAAGGATGGATTCTGTATTCATTGATAATTTCCCAGTCCGCGAAGGCGGACTTCGTTTGTGTAGAAGCGATTTCAATCGCCGACTGCTATAAAAGATTTTCAATACTATAGATTAAAAAGATGACTAGGAATATTATTTCTCTGTTTTCGGGTTGTGGGGGGCTGGATTTGGGTTTTCGCTTAGCTGGGTTTAATCCGGTTTGGGCGAATGAATATGATAAGTCTATTTGGGATACGTATAATTTCAATCATCCTGAAACTATTTTAGATCGCAGAGATATCAGAAAAATCAAATCTGATGAAATTCCCAACTGTATAGGGATTATCGGCGGCCCTCCTTGTCAAAGTTGGAGTGAAGCCGGGGCGAAACGAGGGATTGATGATAGTCGGGGTCAACTTTTCTGGGAGTATATCAGAATTGTGCGGGACAAGCAGCCTTTGTTTTTTTTAGCTGAGAATGTTAGCGGTATTTTGGCCCCCAGAAACAAGGATGCTTTTACTTATATATTATCGCAGTTTGAGGACATCGGATATCGGGTTTCGTACAAGTTGTTGAATGCTAGAAATTTTGGTGTTCCGCAAGATAGGCAAAGGGTGATTGTTGTTGGCTATCGGGAAACTCTGGGTTTTGGTTTTGAGTTTCCCGAACCTGGAACCCATGTTTTGACGCTGAAAGATGCGATTTTTGATTTGCAGGCGATCGCGCCAATGTCAGTTAAGGCTAAATTAGATAATTATCACGATTCTGTCCCAAATCATGAATGTGCGGATTTGGGGTTTTCTAGCCTTTATATGTCGCGCAATCGAGTTAGAAGTTGGTCAGAACCTTCCTTTACCATTCAGGCAAGCGGCAGACACGCACCTCTCCATCCTCAAGCTAGTAAAATGATTTTGGTTGGCAAAGACAAACGCATTTTTGACCCCAATTCGCCTCAGCCTTACCGTCGGCTTTCTGTGCGAGAGTGCGCGAGAGTTCAGACTTTCCCGGATGAGTTTATTTTTAAGTACAAGTATATTGGTGATGGATACAAAATGGTCGGCAATGCTGTTCCTGTGAATTTGGCTAGAGTTTTGGCAAGTAAGATTTTTGAGGATATTGTCTTAGGGCATCGGGCATCGGGCATCGGGCATCGGGCATTGGTGTCAACTTAAGCCGACCATCTACCAGTCGCTAGGGAATGAATTCCACGGGGCTTTTAGTGAAAGTCCTCGCTATGAAGACTAATCTCAAATCCGTTGACATCAGAATTATTCATCTCTCTCTTCTCTTCCTCTGTGTCTCTGTGTCCTCTGTGCCCTCTGTGGTTTCATCATTCCGAATTATCTGTCATTGAAACTTGGTTAACTCGCTAAGATTGTGCTGAATCGCATTTATCCCACGAATATGAGACAAGGGAGAACCTCCATACAAAAAGCTGTTTAAACTAACTTGATAATTTTGTTGAACTGCTAAATCCAGCCACAAATTGTTAATCGCATCTCCGGGCTTGTAGTCGGGAATGTTGTGCTGATAATAAGGAAAACTGTCTATACAAGTATTGAAAAATTTCTTGCGGCCGCAATGCTTTAAATACTGATATCGTGGCTTAAATTCTGTTTGATTTTCCAACACGGTATATATAGTATCTGCGAGAGATTCCGGGTCAAACTTGGCGTAAAGACCGGCACCTTCGGGGAAAACTGGCGAGTTTCCTCTGGCGTATTGGTTGAATTCTTCAAAACAAATTACTGGTACGTTGCAACTCATTGCTTCGGTAATTCCCCGGTTTTTTCCTTCGAGGAGGGAACCGAGGACGAATGCTTGGGCTCGCGAATAATATGTGGGGATTTCGCTGTAGTAGTCTACTCTTGGCACTAAGTTAATGTAGTCGGAGGGATTGGTTAAAATTTCCTCTACTTGTCGCCATTCTTGTAAGGCGTACTGGTCGAGAGTTTTCAGGTTGCTAGCATCAAATTCGTGGCCGGTGACTACTGTTAATTTAATCGGTTTTTGCGGATATTTTTGGCGGTAAACTTTTAAGGCTTTGGCTATGATTGGCAAATTTTTTTCTTCGGAAATTCGGGCGACAGCTAGCAAGTCTATGTCTTTGGCAGGGACGTTGCGAGGGGAAATTAAGTATTCGTTGATGAAGTCTGTGTCTTGGAGTGGTATGATTGGTTTGTGGGCGCGATTAGGATAAGTTTCGCGAAACCACTTATCCCGCTGCGGGTTTTTGTATAAACTAGAGTAGGCGTCAGCTATGGGAGCCCAGGAGTAGGAGATTCCGGGGGAATAGGCGAAGGATAAAAATACTGAGGAAAGTTGGGGAAATAGTTTGTTGATGAGTTCGACTGCTTCACTGAAATAAATTCCTTTGATGAAACGCCCTTCGTAAAACAGTGGGGGAAGCAAGACGTAGAAACTGACGGTATCGAAGCGGTGGGGTTGGTCTTCAAATATCTCCCAGGTAAAGGCGTCTAAGTCTGCATAAATTTCGGCGATTGGTTTGTTGATGTGGGGGTTTCGTAAATATGGCTTTTGTCGATCGTAGTTTCCGCGTACCATATAATTCTGAGTGTGAGTATCTAGCTTTTTTTATTTAACCGCAGAGGCTGCAGAGGGCGCAGAGGAGAAGAGAGATATTCACAAGTCATCTAAGGGTTGTTCTAGCGATTCATTGTCGCCTATTGTGAGGGCGAGTTGGTAGATTTGGCGGCGGGGGAGGGATGTTTGTTGTGCTAGTTGGCGGCTGGCTTGGGAACGACTTATGCCTTCGGCAATTAATGTGTGCAATTCTGCTTTGATGGCGTCTTCGGAAAATATTGGGGCTGCTGTTTGGATGCCGGCAATTACGAGGGTAAATTCTCCCTGGGGTTCGCGATTGGTGTAAAGCTCGATCGCACTTTCCATACTACCACGCCAAAACTCTTCGTGCATTTTCGTTAACTCTCTCGCCAGCACAATCTGTCTGTTGCTTCCCAAAGTATTTGCTAAATCTTGTAAAGTTTGTCGCAATCGGTGGGGAGATTCGTATAATATTATAGTGCGAGATTCTATTTGCAAAGCTTCTAAACTTTGTTGTCGTTCTTGACCTTTCACGGGTAAGAAACCTTCAAATACAAATCTTTCTGTGGGTAATCCTGATGCAGTTATGCCAACTATGCAGGCAGTCGGGCCGGGAATCGGAATAATGTTAATATTAGCATCGGCGCAAGCTTTGACTAACTCGTATCCGGGGTCAGAAATTCCCGGCATTCCGGCATCGGTGACGAGGGCGATATTTTTGCCTAAAAGCAGTTTGTCGATGAGTTCGGGAAGTCGCTGGTGTTGGTTGTGTTCGTGATAGCTGATTTGGGGCGTTTTGATTTGAAAATGGTGCAAAAGTTTGCCTGTATGGCGGGTGTCTTCGGCGGCGATGAAGTCTGCTGCTTGCAAGATTCGGATGGCGCGAAAGGTCATGTCTTCGAGGTTGCCGATCGGGGTTCCTACGATGTAAAGTGTTCCTGTGGTGGGATTTGCTTGCATTTTAAGATTGGGATTTTTAAACCGCAGATGAACGCGGATTAACGCAGATATGAAAACGGGATTGTTTTTGGGATTGGCGACTTTAGATTTAGTTTATTTGGCTGTTGGGCCTCCGGGTAAAAATCAGAAAGTTGTTGCTTCTGATTGTACCATTGCTGCGGGCGGGCCGGCGGCCAATGCTGCGGTCACTTTTAGCTATTTGGGGAATGCGGCGGTATGGGCTGGCGTTTTGGGCACTCACGCGATCGCCCAATTAATTCGTGCAGACTTAGCGGAGTATAATGTCAGGATAATTGATTTGGAACCCGGGCGATCGCACTCGCCGCCAGTTTCCTCGATTATTGTAACTGAAGCAACGGGCGATCGATCGGTAATTTCCATCAATGCTACGAAATCGCAAGTTGACAGTCAAACAATTAACCAGGATATTTTAACATCAGTTAGTATGGTACTGCTTGACGGACATCAAATCGCAGCCAGCAAAGAAATTGCTCAACTTGCCCACTCGAAAAACATTCCCATTGTCCTCGACGGCGGCAGTTGGAAACCCGGATTAGAGGACATATTGCCTTTCGTTGAATGGGCTGTATGTTCCGATAATTTTCATCCGCCCAACTGCGACAATTCCGAACAAGTCTTTGCTTACCTGTCAGCAGCCGGAATTTCCCATATTGCCATCACGCGCGGCGAAAAATCAATTTTATACCTCAGCAATGGCAGTTACGGCACTATACAAGTACCTCAAATTAAAGCAACAGACACTTTAGGCGCAGGCGACATCTTTCACGGCGCTTTCTGTCACTACATTTTGCAAAATAACTTTACCAATACTCTCACCGCAGCGGCTAAAATCGCTTCCCATTCCTGCAAAAGCTTCGGAACCCGCGCCTGGATGAATAATGGTTAATTTTAAATTAAAATTAACCAAACTATCCGGTTAAAACCGTTCAAAGCTATAAAAGTTGAACTGGCAACACTTGTTAAGTTAAAATCCTGACAGCAACCTCGACAAAATTTGTGCACTTCCGTCTTCTCTTCCTTCGCGCCCTTAGCGCCTTCGCGGTTCCTTAACAAAATTGCTATATTAGTAAGACAAGTTAAAGTCACCCAAAACACTCCCAAAACAACATACCCGAATCATGCCTGACACCCAACCCCTAACTATCACCCTTCCCCCTTTGCGGATTACCCTCACGGAACAACAGCAAGTTAACCTAGAATGGCTGACACAAAACCTGCCCAATCTACTCACCCCAAGCAAACAAGAAATCCCCGACAATATGAAACAGTGGGTGGCGGCTAACAAATTATTAAATCAACCCGACGCAGAAATTATTCAAGCACTAATAAATATCGGCATAGATGCAGAAACAGCCACCGCAGAAGTTAGGGAAATATCATCTCATCCCTATTTTCAAGCAGGTAGTCAGTACGTCCAGTTATTGCAGAAATTAGAATCGCATCTTAGGATTAGCAATCAATTAGCCGCATTGTCTTCCAAATTTGGCACAATCGAACGTAAAAGCAGCCTTTCCAGAGAGTATTTTCTTGAAAATTACTACGCCAAAAATACTCCAGTAATTATTACCAATATTATGCACAACTGGAAAGCTTTGCAGTTGTGGACGCCGGAGTATTTGCAGCAAAAATATGGCGATGCAGAGGTACAAATTCAAGCCAACCGCAACTCAGACCCGAATTACGAAATTAAGATAGAAAATCACAAAAAAATTGTTTTGTTCCGCAAATATGTAGAGATGGTGGTCAAGGGCGGGCCTAGCAACGACTACTACATGGTTGCTAACAACAAAACTCTGGAAAGAGAGGAATTTAAACCCCTATTCAACGACATTGAAATTTTCCCAGAATACCTAAATCCAACGGATACAAAAGGCAGAGTTTTCTTTTGGTTCGGCCCGAAAGGCACGATTACACCACTCCACCATGACCCAGTTAATTTAATTTTAGCTCAAGTATCGGGTCGCAAACTAATTAAATTGATTTCTCCGCAACAAACACCTCTGCTTTATAATCACGTCGGAGTTTTCAGCAAGGTTGACGGCGAAAATCCGGATTATGACAAATACCCGCTTTACAGAGATGCGAAAATTATTGAAGTGATTTTGGAACCGGGAGAAGCTATCTTTATTCCTGTCGGTTGGTGGCATCATGTAAAATCATTGGAGGTTAGTATTTCGGTTTCTTTTACTAATTTTGTGTTTCCTAATTATTATGAATGGAAATATCCTCATATTAATTGGTAATTGCTAATGTATGGTTCCCCGGGGCGGGCACGGGGACACCGCCCCTACAGAAATCTGCGTTAATCGGCGTTCATCTGCGGTTCACAAACAAGAAATTCATGAAAACTCTCGAAAAAATCAGCGAAATTGCCCGATCGATCGCCTGGAGTGCATCAGATATCCTACAATCCTATTATCGCCAGGATTCCAACACTCCTAACCTCGACATCCAAGAAAAAAAAGATGGCCCCGTCACCGCCGCCGATGTCGCTGTCAATTCTTACATTCTCGACGAATTGCAGTCGGCTTTAGGGAATGCAGAATTTGGGTATCTCACCGAAGAAACTTACAAATCTTATTTAGAAAAAAACGGTCAAGTTCCCTTACCTCAAAGTTGGGTTTGGATTATTGACCCTTTAGATGGAACGCGAGATTTTATTGACAGGACAGGTGAATTTGCAGTTCACATTGCTTTAGCGTTCGAGGGAAGACCGGTATTAGCAGTTGTGGCTTGGCCCCAACAGCAAAAGATTTATTACGCAATCCGCGAGGCGGGCGCTTTTATGGAAAGTCGGGACGGTTTTGCGGTAAAATTGCAGGTTTCGGCGCGAAATATAGTGGCCGATTTATCTATAGTAACCAGCCGCAGTCACCGGGACGATCGCTTTAATCAATTGTTACAAAAACTGCCTTGTCAAAATCAAATAGCTGTCGGCAGTATCGGCTGTAAAATTGCGACAATTGTCGAACAAAAGGCTGATGTTTATATTGCGCTTTCGGGAAAGTCTGCACCGAAAGATTGGGATTTAGCGGCACCGGAATTAATTTTGACGGAAGCGGGCGGCCAATTTACTCGTTTTGACGGTTCTACTTTGCAATATAACCGGGGAGATGTGAGTCAGTGGGGGGGATTGTTGGCGAGTAACGGTTACTGTCACGCTGCTTTATGCGGGGAGGCTGAGGGGATTTTAGGAGGGATAGATTCGGGTTTGAAGTAAGTGTGTGAAGCGAAGCTATCCCCTAGGGAATCGCCCTTAAAGATTCTAACGAATAAGTTTTAGGGGCGGGTGTTGCCAACCATCAGTGCCTAAGACCCATAATCTCGTAAACCCGCCCCCACCCTTGCTTTAGCTGTGAGACGGGGGTTGAAACCCCAGGCGGAACCGAGGAACACGGGATGGATGTTGGACTAAAGCCCAGTGTCACAGTTAAATCAACTTGTAGGGTGTTCTACTAGATTGATTCTTTCAATTTCAACAGGTTTTTGGGCTCCGGGACACCCTACCTATGTGCCAGTTACGTACTCCTGAATAAACCCGCCCCTGGCACATCTGTATCAGAAATCCCGCTCTTAATATTTGAGTATAATTACACTTGCTATTGGACGGTTTTTGTGTTATTTTATCCACCTCGCACTCGCTGCTGGGCAATATTATTTTTTAATAAATTTCCCCATCTTCATCAAAACTTTAATTACATAGGTAGCTCTAAATAAAAATTTACAGATATTCTCTGAAAATACTGTTATTGTTAGCACAACTTTCAGAAATAGTTTCCGATCCAAGTCGCGAAACAGGGAAATCATTGTCTTTTTTTAGCTATTAGTATGTGTATTAAGCTGTCAAACATCTAAACTGCATTAACTAAGTTGCCTTTATTTTTTATCTTTCGGTTCCATTTCATAATTAG
>NZ_JAUBPW010000142.1:0-3600 GCF_036700965.1 Microcoleus sp. Pol8_D6
CGGGACAATTCGGCATAGTTCACAAAAAACTTATCAAGGCTACTATCTTACCATCATTACTTCTTGGCCACTACCTAAGCGCAATCTTTCTCGCAGGCTACCGCAAATCCTTCTACATCAGAACCGGAAATTGTGTTATTGCGTTTGCTTTCGTACCGACTGTAAATCATGTCAATTCGCATGATTGTGCTGCCAATAGACGCAATAGGAACCGGAAAAGTAGAAAGCGGGACTTGACTCAGCAGCGGAATATTGCTGATGAGTTCCTCTGACCAGCCAGAGAACTGTTCTAAATTTACGCTATTAAGATTGGGAATTTGGGCGAGCGCAAACTCAGATAGGTCAATTTGGTTAAGTTTTGCCTGCGCTAGTTGCGGTACTTGTTTTACAGCTTGACCAATTGGTAATTGGTTGATGTTAGGGTTCACTCCGGCTATTTGAGAAGATAAAGAAGCAAGTGGAGGAACATCGCTCAATTGAAATTGGCTAAGATTCGGAACAATTTCAGCCAAGTGACCGACAGTTTGCTTACCAGCTAAGGGAAATGCGGACAAGCTGATATTCTCTAAATTGATATCCCCTAGTGCCAATTGTTCAATTGCTTGCAAAGAAAGAATTTCAGGTTTTACATCGTTAATGTCCCCCAGCTTCAAGATGTTGTCAACAGAAGTGCCGGCTTGCCAGCTTCGACCGCCAGAACTTCCAGAACTAGCAACCGCAGGCAGGGAACTAAAGGTAATCTGGTTCCAATCTGGCAGCAAAACTCTAGATTGTTCTTTTTCCCAAATTTTAGTAGGTAAGGAACTAGCGCTAGCAATTGATGGAAAGCTTAAGAAAATAATGCAGATGAAAGCAAAAATTAGGCAGAGTGTACTGGCAGCTATTAAAGCAGATCCTACCTGGCTTAATTTTTTTAACTGCTTTGGAATGTTCATTGGCATCCTATTTTTCTTAACTACAATCCGGTAAAAAAAGCTGCTATACTTCGGATTTAAAAAACATTTGTACTGTCTTTAAAACATTACCCAAACTAGAGCAGCCTTGCAGAAATAACCAATCAGCTAAACCTCCCTATCCCTCTCTCCCTTTCCTGCTCCCCCCTCTCCATTTTAGGACTTACCCAAAAACCCGGTTTTTGAGGGTAAGTTCGTCATTTTAGGTTGAGAATGAGAACAACAAACCGGGTTTTTTAGGTTGATGCGTCCAGGACTACATTTCTTTAATCAAGCTCCAGCTCCAACTGTGGATTCGGGCGGACTGCTGAATCTGTCCAAGGAGTATCTGCTAAGTTTGACAAGTCATAGACATTTTCTTGGTAAGCGTCGTCAAAATTACCTTGACGAACTTCTGTGGATGATGAGTAACTAACTGTCAAATCAGGTTCGGACTCGTAACCCGATTTGCTATAGCCAGAATTAGGTTCAGTCCATGAATTGTGCATGGTTTTTGTTATTTTATGTGGTAAACAATTCCAATTTAAATCGCATCTAGTTCCTGCAACTTCATTCCTGTGAGCAATTTTGTTTCGTAAAAATTACCCCCTCCACATGGAGGGGGCCGCTCTATGAAAGTTACCTAACGGCTCTCAGCACTGGGCAATTCTACGAAGTTGGTAAAAATGTCTTTTAAGAAAAACGATCGTTGCCATTACTGAGGTTTCCTCTGTCGGCGCTGCCGCGATGCGGCCTTGATTGCTGACATATCCAGCGGAGTTGCTTCACCACTGTCTAGCCCAACCTGGATTTCCTGCCACAATTCCTGCAAGCGAGTTTGCTGGAATTCTTCCCGTTCTTTCAGCAGGCGCAACCCTTCACGGATCACCTCGCTAGCAGAATAATATAGTCCGCTTGAGACTTTCTCCTGGACATACTGCTAACTCCGGTGTCAAAGACACGTTCATGCCTGAGTCCTCCTGTAATTTGGGCTATTCCATTTTCGCTTTAATAACAGGGAATAGCAATTGTTGTTATTATTGCACTAAAAAACTCGCTCTTGTGTACAAGCGATTTGAGCAATTGCTAAAGTAAATCTCGCGATCGCTCGAAATGAACCAATCATGCCCCAAGTGGATTTCCAACTAAGCCGATAAAAATCAAAACAGTCAATTACAAGCCTGTAAAAATGTCTTTTAAGAGGGAGTAGGAACTAAAAGCTAAAGAATCCCCATGCTTAAGAAAGGGGATATGACGCAGGTTGGGATGCGTTCAAAGCTACCAAATTCGTTCCGCATTTTTTATTAATTGTTTATTAAGTCCAAGCAAATCACTTGGTTTGGTGCAAGAACACCTCCGACTTTTATTACTTGCAGCTCTCCGGTTTCGTCGGGATATTGTGCTTTAACTTGGGCAATTGCTGCATCTAAACTAGATGCCTGAGCAATATACACCTTCTCAAGAGCACTTAGTACCCAAATAGGTTTGGGCCACTTATGTCGAGGTTGGAGAAGTGAATAGTAAATCACTTGACCAGTGTACTGAACAATTTGCTCGATCGCAGTTTCCGAACAAAACTCCCCCAATTCTGACTCAATACATTGTTTGAGTTCTTTCGCAGGAATTTGCTCAAAAACTGATTCTAAGACCATTAATGCTGGTCTTGTCTGCTCTAATTGAGTGTGTTCCTGCACGACTAATGACTCTACGAAATGACTCACCTGGTTGATGATTGAGTCAAAATCTTGCTCCATCAATAAATGACCTAAATACTCCCTTAACAAATTTCTTAGCTTTTCATCAGAGATATTGATACCGCAGGTTTTCAGATCAACTGAAGGTTGATTACCTAACTTCCGACCGCAGCCAACTTCTCCATTAGCTGCATCTTCTGCTTCTATCAGTTCCATCAAGCACGGATAACGGGTTGTATCATCTATTGTGGATTGCGGCTGGGAGGGAATTGAGTTACTCATAAAAAAGCTCGGTAAGTGGGAAACTCAGTTACATTATAGTCATAATCTTTAAATTTAAATTCAAACAATATTTTCCCATCCACCTTCCTCTAAAAATCTTTTTTAAAATCTAACCGTTCCGAATTAAAGTCGCACTTAACAGTGCTGCATCGGTGAAGTTCATACATCTGAGCTCACCGTTCTGAAAAAACTGCTCGCTATCGCTTTAACAAGCCTTTTGCTCTTAATGGTAACAGACGCTAACCTAGCCGTTTGTAAAAAGATTACAGATGGCTAACCAGGCTGCGACCTTTTAGGCGGCACTTGGGATAGCCTAAACAACTGTTGCCGACTCTAAAGTTGGCAACTATTTTAAATCCAAACCAGGCAACCACTGGTTTTTTTAGACCAACCGCCATCCTTTATGTCTCTTGCCTTATTCCTAAAGTTCAGCACTTAAATTGAGTTACCAAAAACCGACTTATAACTCAATACGCTTGGGTTAGCGCTTTCAGACGAATTTCATTTCACGGATTTTTGGGAATTCCAGATTTGTGAAAGGAAGTCAAATTATTCTGAACCCAAGCGTATTGACTTAAAACTCGTATACTTCCCAAATACAACCCATCATCCTCAAGCTAAGCTGTTGTGCATTTAAAACGCATATTGTATTATACAATATAACCATATTTATGAAAAGTCAATGCCGAGTA
>NZ_JAUBPW010000091.1:0-24525 GCF_036700965.1 Microcoleus sp. Pol8_D6
ATCGCATCTATCACGGGATGGGATTATATTCTATCGGCACTAAATACTGTAGCATAATTTTGGAGAATTGGTATAAAACCGAAAACCGAAAATCTAAAACCGAAAATCTAAAATCTAAAATCGATTAACCAGCCCCCGGATACATCCGTGAGGTCGCTTTCTTCAATTCGTCAATTCTTCAATTCTTCAATTCTTTAAATCTAAAATCGAAAATCCAAAATCTAAAATCGATTGGCTTGTTTCCTCTTCCTTTAGACAGGAGACACATGGGCTATAAATGCGCTACTGTGTTGCCAATATTTTGATGAGGAAAAAAAGGCTGTGGTTCCCTTACGCGATGAAAATCCCATTACTATCACTCCCTATGTCACCTACGGGCTGATTGCGGCAAACATATTAGTATTTTTGTACGAACTCAGTTTGGGCGATCGACAATTAACGCAATTTTTCTACTCTTGGGCCGTAGTTCCTTGCCAGTTAAGCAATATGTGTCAGGTTGCTCTGCCAGTTTCGCCATTTCCCGAATGGACGACACTAATTAGCTCCCAATTCCTGCACGCAGGCTTTCTCCACATTGCCGGAAATATGTTATTTTTGTGGATTTTTGGCAATAACGTAGAAGACCGTTTAGGACACGTCAAATTTATAATATTTTACCTTACATGCGGCGTTTTAGCATCACTAACTCAGTGGTTTTTTTCCTCAGCATCTGCCATTCCGTCCCTAGGTGCTAGCGGCGCGATCGCAGGCGTGATGGGAGCTTACATTCTCAGATATCCCCAAGCCAAAGTTCTGACACTGCTTCCCTTGGGAATTTTTATTACCACTGTCAGAGTCCCCGCTTTCTTCTTTCTAGGATTTTGGTTTGCACAGCAAGCATTGAGCGGTCTGGCTTCCTTGAATGCCCCGGCAAGTGTCGGCATGGAATCCGGGGGAGTTGCCTACTGGGCACACGCTGGCGGCTTTGTTTTCGGCGCTATTCTAGGCCCTTTGTTGGGACTTTTTTCTGAAGATAATCAGATTTAATTCTTCACCGCAGATGAACACAAATTAACGCAGATAAACTGCCAAGAAAATCGGCGTTTATCTGCGTTTATCTGCGGTTTCAAACCTCTAATCTTCCTAGATAAATGTCAAGTCAAATTCCGAAAGAGCCGAAACCCCAGTTACACCATTTAACTTCGCCAAAATGCGAGAATCAGCGCTAGTGAGGTTATTGCCATTGCCGTCATAAATAATGTAAGTATTGCCGCCGGAATCATAGGTAAACAAGAAAGCACTTCCTCCCAGAATATTGGCAGAAACAGTTGTCTGCACATTCAGCAGAACTTGACTGCCATTGCTGAGATTGGGGAATCCGGGGGCAAAATTAAACTGATCGGCGATCGGCACACCGAGACCGCTAAAATCAGTAATCACATCATATCCGCCCGCTGCGATCGCAGCCTCGATCGCCGCCGAAGAAGCCGCATCAAAAGCAGGCCCACCTTGTGCAGGGCTGGTATAACGGAATTGATTGTTGCCGCCACCCCCTGTCATGGTATCTGCGCCGAGGCCCCCTACGAGCACATCGTTATCCAAACCGCCGTTAATCGTATCGTTGCCACCTTGACCGTCAATAGTATCACTGCCCGCCAAACCGTTCAAATTGTCCGGCAAAGAACCCCCAACTAAATTGTTAGGCCCGCTATCAGCCGGCAAGATTTGAACGGTGATAGTACCTCTTCCGGGAATTGTTCCGAATCCGTCGCTGACGCTGTAGGTGAAAGCAGTTGTACCCGCTACGTTGCCGGGGATGAATTGCACTTGAGAGACAAGATTTACAGCTATTCCGAGTTGCGGTGTGCTGACATTGATAATGCTGAGCGTCCCTTTTTGCGGGCTGGAATCGTTCGCCAGTACGTCGATGAAAGTGGGCAGCAAATTATTCGTATTGGTAAATACGATGCCGTCATCAACAACAATTGGCGGCAGGAGAGTTGGAACAGTTACGGAGGTATCGAAAGAATTGATGTTAATTGCGACTGAGGCTGCTGCCGTGCCGCCTTGGTCGTCAGCTACGCTGTAGCTGAAAGAACCGGCTTGCCCGATCACGTTTGTTCCAGGTTGAAATTTCAGTCCAAGTAAATCCTGAACGGTTAACTTTTGGTTCACGGTGACGGGGTTTGTACCGGTAATTACCTGACCAAAAGTAGGATTGGGAAGTCCGACTACCGCGATCGACAGTGGCTGGCCCTCCGGGTCGCTGGGCGCCGAAATGCTCAGAGACAAAGGCAAATTCTGCAAACCAGTCACCGTCTTGCCAGCTTCCACGATGGGCGGCTGGTTAGGAGTCGGAGATGTAAAACTCGGCGGAGTCGGCCCCCCGCCCAAAGGCGGAGGAGTTGGGGGCGCAGCAGTTGGAGTCGGGACGATCGAAGGACTCGGACTCGGAGTTGTCCCGCCGGCAGTCGGAGTCGGACTCGGACTCGGACTCGGAACCTGTGTCGGCAACGTGCCTGTTGTGGGACTCGTGGTTGTCCCTGTTGTGGGACTCGTGGTTGTCCCCGTTGTGGGACTCGTGGTTGTTCCCGCTGGTGTTGGAGTTGTGGTTGCTGGTGTTGGAGTTGTGGTTGCTGGTGTTGGAGTTGTGGTTGCTGGTGTTGGAGTTGTGGTTGCTGGTGTGGGACTTGTGGTTGTTCCGGTTGTGGGACTTGTGGTTGTCCCGGTTGTGGGGCTTGTGGTTGTCCCGGTTGTGGGGCTTGTGGTTGTCCCGGTTGTGGGGCTTGTGGTTGTCCCGGTTGTGGGACTCGTTGTTGTCCCGGTTGTGGGACTCGTTGTTGTCCCGGTTGTGGGACTCGTTGTTGTCCCCTCAATGGTGAAGGGATTGTCGTTTACGCGCGGTATTTGAGCTGTAGTGAACCTAGATTCATCTAGCGAGTTCGATCGAACATCAATCAACACCGCCAAAAATTCCCCTGTTCGCCTGTCTCTAATAATCGTGTTGCTAGAATTCGAGCCTTGGCCCTGGAAAATTTCTAACTCTGTAAAGTTCAAACCTCCAGCCAGACCGATCGAATCTCCCGCATTAAAATCTCTAATTACATCAGCATCGCCGATTTCGCGGCCGCCAGTAGTGAGAAACCCGTTGCCAGCCGACGTGCCCACCCTACCGAGAACAAAGATATCCGATCCGTCCCCTCCTGTCAGAGTATCCGATCCGCGATCGCCCGAAAGAATATCATCCCCAGGCCCCCCAGACAAAGAATCATTGCCGTCGCCCCCGAAGATCAGGTCATCACCCTCGCCGCCGTCACCAGTATCATTACCAACACCGCCGGTGATGACATCCCCGCCCTCCTGGCCCAACAAAATATCATTGCCAGCGCCGCCGATCAGGCAGTCGTTACCCGTGTCGCCAAAAACAGTGTCACTGCCCTTGTCACCCAAAATCAGGTCGTCCTCCCCACCACCGCGCAGACAGTCATTGCCTTTACCGCCGTACAGCGAGTCGTCGCCTTCAGCACCCAAGACAATATCGTTGCCCTGGTCGCCAAAAGCTACGTCACCGCCCTCGTCGCCAGAAACCAAGTCATCGCCTTTGCCGCCCCGCGCCGTGTCATTGCCGCGCCCTCCCTCAACGATATCTTTACCAGCGCCACCGTTGAGAGAATCGTTACCGTCTTCGCCCCTGAGTAGATCGTCCCCGTCTCGACTCAGAAGCGTGTCGTCCCCGGCTCCCCCGGCAATCGTGTCATTGAACAAGCTGCCGATTAAATAGTTACTGCCCTCATTTGCGACAACTAAGCCATCGACAAAAAGTGGCTCTGGGGGAGGCGTGGGAACTGTCAGAGGTGGCCGCGGCACCGGGGTGATCGAAATGTCCGGGCCCGTCCCCATCATCGGCTCGGTCCCGGTCATCATCGGCTCGGTCCCGGTCATCATCGGCTCGGTCCCGGTCATCATCGGCTCGGTCCCCGACGACGGCGTAGGCTGCGGCACCGTGCCGCCATCCAAACTATCCCCGTTCTCATCGGGTAGCCGCCCTTCGAGAAAAATTAGTGGTACTGCACTTGGCATTGTTCCGACTCCTTGCGACGCTACTCAAAAACTACTAAATAAACTTAAAGTCAGATGCAGTAATGACGGTGCTGAGCGCTCCCGGCACTGTAGGAATAGAATTCAACACTGCCAAATCGAAAGCAGGGAGACTGTCATCTGCCACATTCGGGTCGAAGCCGAGAACGTACTTGTTAAAAGTATTGTTCAGGTACACGAAGAAAGCTCCCGTTTTGCTCGAACCCTTTTGATTCTTCAACACTGCATTTATTGCTTGAGCGTTATCAAATTTAGATTCAAACAAAATGACTGATTGCTTGCTGATGTCGTCGCCGCTAGACCCGATATTCCTGACGATAAAACTGGTGAAATCGAGAGTAGTTCCTGAGTTGGTTAAACCTCCGAAATTTGACGACCTGAACAAAAATCTGTCGGTCTCGCTGCCGTTAGCGTTAAAGTCAGCAATCACGTCTACGCCTTCGCTGGGAGTTTCGTAGTAGAAGAAATCATTGCCAGCATCGCCCGTGAGCAAGTCTGAACCGTTGCCACCACCCAAAATGTCATTGCCTGCACCGCCGGAAAGCGAGTCGTTGTCATCGCCGCCCAATACCAAGTCATTGCCGAAGGCGCCACTGAGACAGTCGCTGCCGGCACCGCCGTCGAGAGTGTCGTCGCCCGCTTGGCCGTCGAGGGAGTCGCTGCCGGCCTCGCCCAACACGTAGTCATTGCCCGAACCTCCGAGTCCCGTGTCGTTGCCTTGTCCACCCAAAATCGTGTCATCGTTGTCGCCGCCCAAGATGGAATCATTATTGATACCGCCGTCGAGCAAGTTTCTGCCCAGTCCACCGTCGAGGATGTCGTCGCCTGCACCGCCGTCGAGGGAGTCGTCGCCAATGCCACCAAGTAACGTGTCGATCCCGGCGCCACCAAGTATCGAGTCCTCGCCGGATTCTCCCAATATCGAGTCATTGCCTGTTCCGCCGTCAATGGTGTCATTGTTGTCACCGCCCAGGATGTTGTCATTGTCATTGCCGCCGAACATCAGGTCGTTGCCCAGTCCGCCGATCAGCGAGTCTATGCCGTCTTGGCCGTCAACAGTATCGTTGCCCAGTCCGCCGTCAATGGTGTCGTTGCCGATCGCACCCACCACCGAGTCATTGCCTGCTTCACCGAATTCGAGGTCGTTGCCGCCACTGCCGTCGATGATGTCGTTGCCATCGCCCCCAGAGAGGGTATCGTCACCGGCCCCGCCGAGGATGAAGTCGCTGAGGTTGCTGCCTGTAAAGCTGCTCGCCGGGAGTGCGCTGCGATCGACAATATTATCTACCACCGTGATGCTGAAGGATGCCGGCCCGATAGTTGCAGATCCGTCGGAGGCTGTAAACGTGAAACTGTCGCTGCCACCTCCTGCCAGCAAGTTGTATTTGACGATGTTGTTGTTGATATCGTCTTGGCTGAATTTGCCGCCGACGTTGAGAAAGGTGGTGCCCCTTTGGACAAAACCTCTGGTAGCGTCGGGGGCTTTGGTAATCGTGTAAACGATTTCCGACGGCGTGTTATCCGGATCTGTGACTAACAAATCGGCTGCAGTGATTGTCTGGGTAGGATTACTTTTGGCAACCACCACACCGTCGTTAATTATTAGCTGCGGCGGGCTACTGACGTTGATGGTTACTACCGCCTTACTTGTGCCGCCGCTGCCGTCTGAGATCGAGTAGCTAAAGCTGTCTGTACCCGAGAAGCCCGGATTCGGGGTGTATTTGAATACGCCGCCGCCCACGGGAACCAGACTCCCTTTGCTTGCTGGAGCAAAAGTCGTGACAGTCAGAGCGCTTTGTTCCTGGTCAGTGTCGTTCAACAGAACGTTGAAACTGAGTTCTTGACCCGCAACCGTGGTGAAGTTGTCGTTAACTGCTCTTGGAGGTTGGTTAAAGATGGGCGTCGGGAACGTCGGTGTCGGCGTCGGACTTCCTGTCGGCGTCGGACTGCTTGTCGGCGTCGGGAAAGTCGGTGTCGGGAAAGTCGGCACCGGCTCGTCTGGGGTCGGACTGGTTGTCGGCGTCGGACTTCCTGTCGGTGTCGGACTGGTTGTCGGTGTCGGACTGGTTGTCGGCGTCGGCAGAGGAAGCGGAGTTGCGCTGCCGGGAACTGTGGGTGCAATTACAAATGAGCTTCGCCCTAGGGTTCTGCTGTCTACTCCGGGCAATACTGCTAAAAAGTCGCCGCTGACGCCGTTGCGAATAATCGTACTGCCGGCTTTGGTCTCGGTGCTTTGGAAGATTACTAAATCTTCAAACTTGAGGTCGCCGCTTAACCCGATTAAATCTTCGCCTTGGCGAAAGTCTGTGAAAATGTCGGCATCGGCGAGATCGGGGCCGCCTGTGGTGATAAATGCCGCGTTAGTGCCGTCGCTGCTGCCGCTGGGGGAACTGAATGCACCGATGACGAAGACATCTCTCCCTTCGCCTCCTGCCACTACATCTTTGCCTGCTTCGCCCCAAATAACGTCGTTGCCAGCACCGGCGTCCACGATGTCGTCGCCCTCACCGCCGAATACTATGTCATCGCCGTCGCCGGCAAAAATTGTGTCCCCGCCGGCGTTTCCGTAGAGCCAGTCACCTCCTTCGTTGCCAAATAGCAAGTCTTCGCCGTCGCCACCGAAGAGCGAGTCGTTGCCTTGGTCGCCCCACAGAATGTCGTCACCTCGATCGCCCAAAAAGCTATCGTCGCCAGAACCGCCACGCAAGCTGTCGCTGCCTTTGCCGCCGTAAGCCGTGTCTCTGCCTTCGCCTCCGATTACCGTGTCGTTGCCGTCATTGCCATACAACAGGTCGGGGTTATTTCCCCCGTCGAGGGAGTCGTTGTCTTTGCCTCCGTACAGGGTATCCAATCCTGAACCGCCATCAAGAACGTCGTTGCCCTCATTGCCGAACAGCACGTCGTCATCGTCGTTGCCAAATAGTAAATCGTCGCCTCCGACTCCTTGCAAGGTGTCGTTGCCTTGCAGCCCGGAAATCACGTCGGGGCCGGGACTGCCAGCTAAAGAGTCGTTGCTTTCTGTGCCGCGGACTACGCCGCCGATGATTGCGGGCGACGTACCTTGGCCTCCGCCCAATGTGTCGTCTATGCCGCCAAAGGTGTCGTCCCCGGAGGGAGGGGGTGTTGGTGTTGGTGTTGGAGTCGGAGTTGGCGTCTCTGGTGTCGGCGTCTCTGGTGTCGGCGTCTCTGGTGTTGGCGTCTCTGGTTCTGGTTCTGGTGTTGGTGTAGGTTCTGGTATAATTACTAATGGCACTGCACTTGGCATTATTTTGGCTCCTTTAAACGACGATCCCGATTAACTTTAAGAACTGATTAGTATCAGTTTGTTGCCACAAATCCGGCTTAAAATTGATTAATAACCCCATCATTTCTAACATACTAAATCAAAACTGCAACTGCTATAGATATTTTTTAAGCTGGGCATCTTTTGATCCCAAAATATTAATGATTGCACGTTTTGATGCCTAGGTTGGGTATACTTTAATATCGCGCCATTTCGATAGAACCTAGAAGTCGCGCTTGGAGTCAGCCCAGTGTATTTATCCAGAATCCGAAAAAATAAAAATCTTCGCCGTCATAATTTTTTCTTCCCGAATGTCGAATGCTGAATACAGATGTGCCTCTTGCCTGCAGAAGCGAATGCCTTATGCTGACTGCTGACAAGAAACAGAGCTGTTAATTAGGGGCAGAAGCGGCCCGGTTTGTTCTTGTCCACTGACGGATAGTTCGCTGTGGCACAGGTAAAGCAGGGAACAGCGACTTAACAAATCTAGCAGAATTCGCCGCAGTCGCTGTTGGTCGGCGGCTGTTTCCTCTTCGGTTTCCCAGGGACGCCCCAGTTGCGATCGCAAAAATAAGGGAGCGCCAAACAACGTCGCCGCACCGCCACTCAGCCACAGGGGCGAGCCGGCATCCAGCCAAAAATGCCATTTGTGGGCGCGGCGGCTGCTGCGGTATTGGAAGATGTTGGCGAGGGTGACGGCTCTAGCTGCTGGGCCTTCTGGACGGACTGGAAAGGGGTTGGCGGTGACGGTTCCTTGGCGCAACAACTGGATGAACCGCGCGATCGTTTCTGAGTCGCCACCGTTGGTTGGTTCTACGCGCTGCATTCGCCCGTTGATTTCCCAGTAGTGGGTGGCGGTTTCCATTAACTCGCGCAGGGCTGCTAGCCGATCGTAGGGCAGGTATCTGTCGTTCATGAGAAATTTCTGGATGGCTCGATCGAGTAGGGCAATTGGACTCGGCAACAGCCGCTCCTGCTGTTGCGACCGCTGTTGTTCGATCCACTCGACAATGTGCTCGTAGGCCCTGGCTGCTCGGTGTCCCAGTCTGTCCCACCGAGGAAAGGCTGTAATTGGCAGCAATTGAGGTTGATCGAGATTTGGACAAAAACAGTGATCGGCGATTAAACCTGCTCTCACTTGGTCGATCGATTTTTGATGGTGAATTTGAGATGTTAAATTGAAAGTCGAGTTAGAATCTTCTGCTTCCAATGAACGGTGTTTCTGGCTGCCCAACACTACCAGCATTTCGGCTGCGCCGTCTCGATCGACTAAACGGCCGAGTCCCGGATAAACTAAGGCTAACAAAGTGAGTAAAGCTCGAATCTCTGGGGTAGTCGAGAGGGGGCGCTGATCGTTGAGAGATACGGCAGCGATACCATCTCGCGCGAGAATTTCCGCTAAACTGTAACGGGCGATCGCATCCATCCCAGGGGCAATTACAGCGATTTCCTGCGGTTCCACGGCTTGTGACTTTACCGCATCCACGATGATTTCGGCGGTTTCTCGCAGCAGTTGAGCCCGGGAAGTGGTTTGGAGCGATCGAACCGATCCGGGCAAACTCAAGCCTAAAGGATAAAAACCCTCTGAATTAACTGCTAAACTTACCGCTAAATCTCCAATCTCTGGGGCTAAACCGGCTTGTGCGTCCAAATTTTCCACGCTTTGACAGCGGTCTTCGAGTCTGGCTAGGTATTCCGTGTCAGCCCCCAAGCCCAAACGCACTCCTCCATCTGGATTGTAGGAGAACGCCCCCGCTGCACCTTGGTCGAGCATTCGATCGAACAAATGACCGCTGATCGCCGGATAATCGTCAACATCGTCTGCGATCACAGCTTGGTATCTAGAGGCCAAATGGTTCTGGTAACTAACATCCGGCAACAAATAGCGCCAGTAGAGTTCGCAAACAATCCCGTAAGTCAGGAGCCCCCGTGTCAAGCACCATTCCCGCCACCTTTCCAGCAACTCTCCCATGCTAGTCCACAGGTTGATCGAGCCGCCGTCACCAGCAAATCCCTGTTGCAGAATGCTAGGAATCTCTTCTCTCGGTGTACCGCTGACAGCAGCAAGTTGTAATAAGTCTAGTGTTCGACGCACCATTCGGTTTGGACTTACCCCTGTTTTTTGCAAAATCCCTTCGTCTAATTCGCGACGCCAGAGTCTCGCGGCAAGTTCCAGTTCTGTTTCAGGTTGCAGTCGCAAGGGAAATTGAGCCCTCAAATCCAGCGACTGAACTAGCAGGGGCCAAAATAACAATACCTCCTGCTCAAAAAAACCGAAGGGTGTGGTGGAGTGAAAGGTATATTTTCCTTGGGTAGCGACGGCGATGCGATCGGCTAATTCTAGCCGGTTGTCTCCGTTAGCTGCTAAGACTAAAATTGCTGGGGCAGTTTGTCCAGCCCGCTGCCGCCCGGAACTCGAACGCCCTGAAACTGTTGCAGGCAGAGGCTTGACAGTTTTGCTCCAAATGCAGAACTGCTCGACTAAGCGAGTGGTTTTGCCGCTGCGGGCAGATCCGACAATCCAAATTGAATCTTCGGTGACCGTTCTCAATTTATGTAAATTTGTTACCATACCGTGAATACTTTAATCACTAATGTCTACAGCCAACTAACCAGCTTTAGCTATGAATACTTCTCCCTGGAACAGGATTGTAAAATATCTCTACAGCCTTCACCAATGGTATCGAGAAACCCCTGAGAGGGCTCTAGAACAGGCCTACGATGCTGCGTTAGCAATTAAGGCGATCGAAGACGAGCATTTTGGCGGCCAAGGAATCTCTGAGCGATCGGGAGATTACGGACAAAGCACCCTGTCTTACTTTAAATCCGAACTGGAAAAATACCTCAAGGTCATCCAAACCCGAATGGTTGAGTTTAATGCTAGCCGTTCTTTTTTGGAACTGCCGGAGCGAGTGGGGGCTAAACCCAAAACGGGGCACAGCGCTGATTATCACCAGCACGGATTACATCTCAACAATAAAGATAGAGAATCCCTTATATTTGAGAAGCTAGAGTTTATTGATGGAGTCATCGACAAGTATATTAATCATAGTAGATCAACGGCAATTGTTCCGGTTGTCAGTTCACTAAATGTGCAGGCAAAATCTACAAATAGCAGTTCTCCACCTGACTCAAAAAATAAAGGTTCAGCTAATTCTGTTCAAATTCACGAGGGTGAGGTTGACACTAACTATGAAGAAGTCAATTTATTACCGCGATCGCTTTTGGGGACTTTGAATCGCATCACTAAAGATTTAGACCCTGGAGCTGAAAAAGAAGTGGTCAAAAATTTTCGCAATTCCAAAGTCAAAACAATTATTTCTCTCAGATTTATTTTGCTTTTGATTTTGGTTCCGCTGTTGGCAAATCAAATTTCCAAAAACTTTCTAGTCGGCCCGATCGTTGATCATTTTAGAGGTCAAGAAAATGCTCCAGTTTTCATAAATGTTAACCTGGAAGAAGAAGCATTCCAAGAACTGGAGAGATTTGAGCAGCGCCTCAAATTTGAAAGGTTAATAGGCACGGCTCCCTCGCTTTCTTTAGAGGAAACGGAAAATAAGATTGCCGAAAAAGCAGTTGAACTAGCGGAGGAATACCGCGCTGAAAGTGGGGGAGCTATTAAAAATATTTTTGCCGATTTGATTTCCTTGATTGCCTTTGCTGCGATTATCGTCACTAACAAGAAAGAGATTGAGATTTTAAAGTCTTTCATGGACGATGTGATTTACGGTCTCAGCGACAGTGCGAAAGCTTTCGTAATTATTTTGTTTACAGATGTGTTTGTCGGATTTCACTCGCCTCACGGTTGGGAAGTAATTCTCGAAGGTTTATCGAGGCATTTGGGACTGCCAGAAAATAGGCAGTTCATATTTTTGTTCATTGCAACGTTTCCAGTGATCTTGGATACGGTATTTAAGTATTGGATCTTCCGTTATTTAAACCGGAGTTCGCCTTCAGCAGTTGCTACGTACAAGAATATGAACGAGTAATCAGAGGCGAAGGAAGTTCGGCAACGGATTCTGTAGCGGATGTAACTGATGTAACGGATGGAAGAAGAAGGAAGCAGGAGGAAGGAATAAGGAAGAAGAAAAAAGATGTAATAATAGCAATGGTTTCAGGCATTAAAAACGTCATTCGTAGGGGGTCAACTGCACAATGAGTGGTTTACCCATAGCGCATGAAATCATTTATTGTTTGCCTCAACAGTGGTTTAATTAAGTTGATATACTTAAGCTGTTGAATCTATAAATTTTATTTTTGGGCGGGTTTTCGCGCGCAGCCCACAAGAATTTTATCAAACTTGACAGTCATGAAGGCTCGGGTCAGGAAGCGTAAAATTTAGATGCGCCTAGGTCGACAAAAAATGCGATCGCCCGCAGAATTTCTCGAAAGAAATCAAAAGGGCGATCGCATTCCCAGAAGCAATTACCAATTACCAATTGCCAATGACCTAATTCCAACGCTTCTTGCGCTGTCGCTGGCTTGCTACCGCCTCCACCAGCCCCAGGCCAAGAAAATTACTCAGCAGCGACGCATTCCCGTAACTTAGGAAAGGCAGCGGAATACCCGTAACCGGCGCCAAGCCAATGTTCATCCCAATATTCACGAACACCTGAAAAATCAACATTGACAGTACGCCGATCGCCAGCAAAGAACCAAAATTATCGTTAGCAGTTTGAGCGATCGTCACCAACCGGAAACAAATTATCCAGAACACCAACAACACGCCAATACAGCCAATAAAACCCAATTCTTCGCCAATAGCTGAAAAGATAAAGTCCGTATGCTGTTCGGGAATAAAGTTAAGCTGAGTTTGGGTTCCCTGAAACAAACCCCGGCCCTTCAGTTCCCCAGCGCCAATAGCAATCCGAGATTGAATCAAGTGATATCCGCTGCCTAAAGGGTCTTTCTCGGGGTTTAAAAACCCTGTCAGGCGCATTTTTTGATAATCCTTGAGCACATTCCAAAAAAGATGTCCGAGGTGTCCAGAAACAACGTTCACCAACACAGCACCGAAAGTCCCCAACCAGGGCCAAGGCAGGGTTCGCCAAGCGATAATACCCGCAACAACTACCCAGGCTATCCAAATCGGTGTAGACAGGTTATTGAAGAGAACAGAGATGAGAGGAGAGAATAGCAATATTAGCCAGCCGGGATTGACATTTCCCCAGTAAAACATCCCCATTGTGATCGCGCCGAAGACTAAGGAAGTACCTAAATTTGGTTCGGCAAAGATCAATCCCCAGGGTACAGCCATAATCGCCAGCATCCTCAACATATCCCGGACTGTGGGGACACTCTTCTCGTGCAGGAGAGCTGCTAAAGTGACAATCATGCCTACTTTGGCAAATTCTGACGGTTGCAGGTAAAAGCCGCCGATGTTGATCCACCGCTGGGCACCGAGCCCTGTAGTACCGATAAAGCGCACTGCGATCAGGGACAAATTGATTAATATATAAATCGGCCATTTCCACTCAAGCAGTATTTGGTAGCGACAGCGGGAAATGATGATGGCGAGGAACAAACCGACTGCCCCAGTTACCCAGTGTCGCCACCAGTCGATCAGCCCCTGGTTGATTTCGACGCTGCGGATCATGACTCCCCCGAAGATGGTGAGGGCGATGCAAGCGCCAAACAGCCAAGGGTCTGCTTCTTCCCAGGGTTTGAAAATTGATTTCCAGCGGTTTCTGACTTGTATTCTCTGCAACATGAGGATTTTAGATTTTAGATTTTAGATTTTAGATTATCGAGCCGATTTTCGGAAGTTGTGGATATATTTGGGATTCATAGCCTGCACCTTACTTGAGAAGCCTCGGTGTGAGTACCTCAGATTATTCGGGGAGTTGTAGGGATGTTCCGGGAACGGAAGAAGGAACGCCCAACCGGGTATCTGGGTATTCTATTTTTTTCTGGGCGCTTACTTAATTTAGTTCGCGCACGTGGTCAGAAACCGGGTTTTTGTCGATAAGACGCACTGCAAATCGCAGAAACCGCTAAAAACCCGGTTTCTTGGGTTTTGATCCGCAAGTCCGAGAATCGTCAGGCTGGTTCGTAAAGGTATTCAAAACCGTTACCATCTGGATCTCTGCCGTAAAAAGATGCAGTACCGTCGCGGTGTTCGTGGATGTGGGTGACGGAAACACCATCGGCTTTGAGTTGTTCGTAGGCGGATTCCATTTCGGTACGATCGTCAAATACAAACCCAAAATGCGGCCCTGCTTGGTCGTAACTCGGACTCAACAGCGCCAATCCGTCCTCTCCTGCTTTCAAATAAGCCCAGTCTGCATCTTTCCAGACTAACTCCATACCCAAGTTGCGGTAGAATTCCGCAGACTTCTCTATGTCTTGCACGCAGACGGCTACGTGTCCCAATCGTTTTAGTTTCATATCTACAAAGTTTATGGTTGTTCTTTCGTTTATTGTATCTATTTTCTGATGTTTTGCTGGATTAATTAGGTATTTTTTCTGTTTTTTTTGTTGCAGCTAACTGTACTTTTTCTACTTGTTTGCTGGCGTCCATTTCGCTGAACAGTTGAAGGGCGCGGTCAAAATTTTCTTGACTTTTCTCGATGTTACCAAGTTTTTGTTCTGTCAGTGCTAGTTGATAGCAAGCTTCGGCTCCGTCTAATTTGGCGCTAGCTCGATCGAGTATTTCTATTGCTTCTGCATGGTGCTGCAGGGCTTGGTCAAATTCTCCCTGTTCTCGGTACAGCGCTGCTATACCGCTGAGAGCTTTGGCTTTGATGGTGCTGTACTGGTTTTGGTCGGCTTGGGCGATCGCTTGGCGGTACAAACTCAAAGCTTTGTCTGTCTCTCCCAGGTTTTGATAGGTGGCGGCGAGAAAAACTAACTTGTATCCCGTACCCACCAAATGACTGTTTTCCCGATCGGCATAAAGTTTTTCGGCGAGCTCTTCCGCCTCTTTTTTGGCTCCGACACAGGAGTTGAGGAAAGCTAACCCGACATTGATCGAATAGCTATTAATCCCGATTTCGTCCCGCGAATTTTTCAGCTTGACAAATATCTCCATAGCTGATTCTAATTCGCCCATTTCTATTTGACAAAAACCTATATTAATTGCAGCGTTAACTTTCCAGAATTCCAGATTAGCTTGTTTGCCGTTTTCCGGTTCGCTGCTTTTCGCTAGAATTTGCAAAGATTTAGTGGCTTTTATTTCTGATATTTGATGGCATTCTATCGCTTGATTGATTTCCCCTAAGATCCGGTGACAAATACCTAAAATACTATATAAACCGCTCAAATAATAATCAGAAGTCACATTGTTGATGATGCGAGTAGTTGCTGAAATTATTGGCTGCAAGAAACCTAATTTGTAGAGCGCTCTACCGAGCTTGTAATCTTTGGCAAACTGGATATTGATTTTTTTGAGGATGACGCTCGCGGCCTGGTCGAAACAGCTAATTGCCACATAATGATAGTAAGCTTCAAAAGCTTTCAGCGCATCTTCTACCGTTTCAATATTTTCAACACTCTCTGTCCAGAACTCGGCGGCTTTGCGGTTTGCAGTCTCCCAGTCTCCGGGCGAGAGCCGATCGACCGCTTCTTCCCGAATTGCTGGATGCAGCCAATATTCGCCCTTCTGAGACTCGACTAGCGATCGGTGCAACAGCGATTTAATGATTTGTCGGCGTCCGGCTTCGGGTACGTCCCACAGCAAACACAAAAGTCCGTCAGTAGGGACTGTCGGCACATCTTGATAGCGGTAACAGCCCAAGCGACAGAGGAGTTGATAGGCTTCGGCATCGAGTTCTTGCAGGCGGTTAAATTGACTGGTAACTAAATTTTTTAAGTCAGTTTCAAGGAGCGGATCTTCGCTGTTTTCCAGCCAGTAAGCCGCCATATCTCCGTCAAAATCTTCTCGAATCGTGCCGCAAATAATGCCCATTGCTTTGGCATTGCCACCGTAAACTTTGTGCATTTCCTTGAGGGCGACATCATCTATATTGATGTTGCGGCAGCTAAAAAACTGCCGCCAAACTTCAACTTCCAATCCAGGAAGCAAGTAGTGTTCGACGGTGACATCGGAATCGCACAGTCGATCGCGACTGGTAATCAGCGTTACCGACTGCACCGCTGCGTCAGCCAAAACTCGCAACAGTTCCACGTAAAGCCGGTGCGGTTCAATAAACTTACCTTGTCCGTCGAGTGCGGCTTCCAAATTGTCAATCAATACGCCGACTTTGTGAGTCTGAAGCTGTCGCTTCAGCCGCCCCAGGGTGACGCCAAAGTCTGGCCCGGGTTCTTCCTGAAAGTCTTGCTTGAGCCATTCTTCGATCGCGCTTTCCAATGCTGTGATATTCTCTGTCTCTTTTGCCATCAACAGTTCAATGGTTCGATCGAACCCTTGAGATTTGAGATACTGTCTGGCCAAAGTTGTTTTGCCGATACCGCCGGCACTTTGGATGACAATCACTTTTGCACCTTGGGCGACAAGAGTATTGAGATCTTCGATCGCCCCGAATCTGCCCAAAAAGTTCGGGTTTTCGATTTCCAAATCCGCATCAAGTCCGAGAGATACTTGGGCCGGAACAGTTTGTCCCGACTGCGGCTCTAGTTTCGAGTAGCTGCGCCAATACCGTTCTACAACCGCTTGAAGGTTGTCTCTTTTGACTTTTTCGCCTTCTCCAAACAGCGCTGAAAGCCGCTTCCACAAATTAGACGCGGCATCTTTAACAGTTCCTACTCCATATCCTTCACTATCTGCAACCTGTTGGTACGTCCTGCCTTGCACTCCCATCCATGCTTCGCGAAATATCGCGCTGTCAAGGTTATCGAGAGTTTTCAGGTTTCGAGCCACAAGTAACGAGTTGGTAAAATCCAGTGCACGATCTGCTTCCATTTAGTCACCAGGTTTAGCGTTACCCATCTGAGACAACTTTAACAGACTTTTTCCGACTCGCTTACACCCTCAAACAGTGGACTTGTATAGACTTTTACCGACTGACAAGGCCGAGGTTGGCCGGGGATACTGTTGAGTGTGGAGGGGAAGTTGACAGACAAGCTTCTAACTGACACACCGATCGAGTCGAGTTTATATTCTGGAGCAAGCAGCGATGTCTATTAACGATGTTGAAACAGCGATCGTAGATGAACAAATCCGCCCTCAAGAATGCGGCCGGGTTCGTTTCCAAAACAGTTGGTGGCCGGCGAAGTGCGATCGAGACATGACTTTTGAACCAGGTGAGGTGGTTCGCGTTGTGGGAATTGAAAATATTACTTTGATCGTTGCAGCGTCGTTTGCGATCAATTCTGAAAGTTAAGGCAAATATATAATCAGGAGAAAGTAATCATGACTGTCAGCCATTTGGAAAGAGCGATCGTTGAAGAAGAAATTAAACCGAATCAGTCCGGCAGTGTGCGATTTCAAAGCAGTTGGTGGCCTGCCAAATGCGTTCGAGAAATAACTTTGCAACCCGGTGAAGTTGTTCGCGTCGTGAGACTTGACAACATTACTCTGATAGTTGAAGCGTAGTGGGAAACAATCTGGAGGTGGGGAGTTATCAGAGGGTAGAACAAATAAATTTGCGATCGCGTTTCTATTTCGATACATTTCTCTTCAAGCGCGCGATCTTACTCATCACCTCTGTTAATTTCAATATTCTAGAGTCTGACCTCAACCACAACTCACCGCTGACAGTTTTGTCGGTGGGTTTTTTTCAGTAGGGACACCGCACCGTGCCTGGGGGGTGACAAATATAGCTAGGAACGTTGCCGAAGCAAGGTTGCAGCTCTGAGACCACGTTGATAAAAGTGACGCTTATTACGAGTTAACTTCATTAACTCTTCGACGGGTTCAGTATATTTTTCGAGATAATTCATCCACTGTTGGCTATCATTCCCACTGCCGAATGTACTACGTCGGCGATAAGTTCTTTGGGGTTATTTGGCCCGATAAGCATACTTTTGTAAATGCTTTTTTTTGACGATAGTGCCTTCAATAAGGTCACAACTCTAGGAAATTGTCATCAATAAAATCATCTTAATTAGTCGGTCTGCTGTTAACCCTGTACCTTCGCGCGTTGTAGCCCCCAGCTTTACAATCACGAAACATTTCTTCAATTCCCATTCTTTGCTTGTAGGCCGCCATCGATTGCGGTAAAGTACCTAGGTTAGTTAGAATAAACCACGCTTCATCCACAGTCCATCCTTGATAATTCCTTTTCGATTTGCCGACGACATCAAATCCTGCTATTGGCTTGGTTTTTCTAACTTTTATTCCTTGAAAGTACAGAGAGGTTCCCGGTGTGATACCTAACTCATCTAACCGTAGCAAAATCAATTTTTCGGTTTCTATACACTGATTCTGTTTGAGTCGCAAGCAAAAATATACATCCTTCTCCCTCAAACAGTTTGCGAGTTCTACTGAACAAAAGTCTCTATTCCCCAGCACAAGGATTTTGTAATCTTTAAATAATGGCAGAATAGCTGAAATAGCTATTATTTGTTCCTTGACATTACTGCTGCCTCGTTTTGGTAACAGCGACCAAGATAAAGGAATTGCTCTTCGTTCCCAAATCAGACTGACCATAAACAGATTAATAGCTCCCCATTGACTGCGGTCGATGGCGATCGATAACTTCTGTCCGGGTTGGCAGTATGTTGTCAACCAATAGGTAATCAGGGGAAACCACAGACAGGTTAAGGTGAGCTGGGGTAAGTCCAGAAATCTTTGTAGCTTGCGACGACGACTTTCGGTGGTAATAGGGTAGGGAAATACGCGGGCAAGTCGCTCTAATCTCACTTGTTTTTCTGACGATAAGAGGTTAAGCACTATTTCTAGAACTAAAAACTGAGAGCGAGTTAGTTGTCTTTGGAAGTGAGTCTGATAGAATTTAGGTAACATATATTCTGATAGGTCGAGTGTAACTTTCATCTGACCTATCTTTTTTTAACAAAAGTCGGTCAAATATCAGCCCTGTCTGGGTTTCCGGCGGGGTTTTCACCCCCCTAGGGTTTGGGCACGGTGCTGACGGGGTGACAAGCAACTTAAAAGCCTTGCAATTTAAGGGTTTAAGCCGATCGCCCTCACAAAGAATTAGGCGGCCGCGAGCTCCTTTTTCGGGTTTCGACAAGGTGAAATAAGGATCGGGGGCGATCGCCCGGATCGTAATTGTCAATAAGTCTGTCATAATATCTATTAGAAATTGCTCCACCGACTTACTACGGTGCATAACTCAAAGCTAGGGTGCAAAACTTAAAAACCTTACCCGATGAGATTGATTAGTACATGACTTTTGAAGAAGCCCTAGAATTTATCGAAGCAGCCTTAGAGTCTAAGACCAGTAAAACGTTAAGTTTGCTGGAAAAAGAAATCTTAAAAGCTGCTTGGGAAAATGCAACTTATAGTGTACTTGCTGACAGCTTGTACCTGAGCATAGGACATATCAAAGATTTAGCTGCCATCCTGTGGCAGCGGCTTTCAGACGTAATGGGAGAAAAAGTTACTAAAAATAACTTCCGGTCTCTGCTAGAGAAGCAAAGCACCACAAGTGCGATCGTCGATACAAAAGGCGAACTTATCAAGCTCGCTGCGACCGGAGAAAGTGACATCAATGAATTAGGAACTTGCAAAGGCAACATTTTAATTGTTGATGACCTCCCAGAAAATCTGCGTTTTCTAACAGAAATTATCGCTAAGGAGGGGTACAAAGTTCGCGGCGTCACCAATGGTTTGATGGCCTTGAGGACGGTTCGCCATTATCCCCCCGATGCTATATTGCTGGATATTAAAATGCCCGACATGGACGGCTATCAAGTCTGCGAAGCCCTTAAATCGGATGAAAAAACCTCAGAAATTCCGATTATTTTCTTAAGCGCTCTTGACCAAGTTTTTGATAAACTCAAAGCTTTTAAGGTAGGGGGAGTTGACTACATCTCTAAACCTTTTCAGCCGGAAGAAGTGCTAGTTCGCCTCGAAACTCAGGTCACTATTCAGCACCAAAAACGCCAGCTTAAAGAAGCACTCGCTCGACACCAGCAAACCGCTGAAATTGCCTACCAATCTCGCGCCCTGTTGGCAAATTTGCTAAACTCATCTCTGGATGGAATAGCCGCAGTGGAGGCGGTGAGGGCGAATATTGCTGGAGAAATTGAAGATTTTCGCTGCTTGGTAGTTAACCCTGTTTTTGCCAGACTCTTAGGTAAAAAACGAACAGAACTCGCGGGCGAACCCGTTCTGAAAAAACTGCTTAATCAGTTGAGTCCCGGATTGTTTGATTTATTAGTAGAAGTTGTTGAGACTGGAGAATCGCTTGAAGGAGAGGTTCATCTAGAAAGTGACTACCTTGGTAAATGCTATTATTTCACTGCTGTGAGATTGGGAGACGGTTGCTCAATTACCATCCGCGATCTTACAGACTTAAAACAGTCGGCATTAAAGTCAATGATTGAACAGAACCAACCGCGTGCTAGGATCAAATAGCATAAACCTGAAATATTGCACCATTCTCAATAACCCTTCTATGGGCGGGCAGGATGCCCACCCCACAAGAAAATGCACTTTTTGTGGAACAGGCATCTTGCCTGTTCTGGAGAATGGTGCAACATATGAGATAAACGGGACTTAGGCACTCCCACGGCTAGAAACCGGGTTTTTTAGCGCATCTACGGGCTGTAAGGCGTCTTCTCGTAAAAAAACCCGGTTTTTGACCACCCCTGTGTAATTCCTAAAAATATCAAGATTCACCCACCAAGGGTTCAGTTAAATCAAGAATCTTCTCAAACTGAAACTTCGTCACCCAACCCCTGAGAGTCTGAAGCTCGAAAGGGTGAAATTCAGGAACCTCCTTAAGGAGTTGAGACACTAATTCCGAATCCGCGTCAATAGCTGCTTCATGCAATTTTACAATCCATTCTTTTGACCTCGCTGCTAATAAATTAGTGAAATTTAACGGTTCTCCAGTCACATTAGAAGGAGAAGACGCTAGCTCTTTATCCTGATAAATATAACCGACTCCCAAATGTTTAGCCATGATGTCAAAGATGGCTTCTGTGTGGAACGGTTTTCGCACAAAATCATCACAACCAGCGGATAAAATAACTGCCTTTTCTTCTTCCCACACGCTAGCAGTAATAGCAATAACAGCAGTAGCTTGACCTTTAAGGGTGCCCTTAATGCGTTTCGTGGCTTCATACCCATCCATAACTGGCATTCTCATGTCCATCCAGATCAGATGGGGTGAGTATGAATCCCAAATTTCAAGGGCTTCAATACCGTTACTCGCTTCTTGCACCTCAAAACCAACAGGTTGGAGGAGTTTAACTAACAGTTGCCGATTGTAATCTCGATCGTCCACTACTAGGATGCGATATAGGGGTTGGTTAGGCGCTAGGGCAACGACGCGACGACTGTGGGGTTGATTTTGAATGGCGCTGGCATCAACGATGCCCACAGGAATGTCAAATTTAAATGTTGTGCCCGTTGTGTCTTCTAAAAATTCCTTGAGAGGCATTCCAGGGGTGAAAGCTTTACCGTGACTAATGACTGTTATTTCACCTCCCATCAAGCGGACAAATTGACGGCTAATCGTCAGTCCTAATCCGGTTCCTTGCTGTACTTTTTGACCGGATGCTGTTTGCACGAAGGGTTTGAATAGATTCTCCAGTTCCTCTGCCGCAATACCAACTCCCGTATCTTTTACTTCAAAGGTAATGGTTGTTTTTTGTTGGTTGGTTGTTTGTGTTTCGGCTTCACTTTGGGCTTTTACCTGTTTATTTTTTACTTCTAAAGACACGCTTCCCGAAGAGGTAAACTTAACGGCATTACTGAGAAAGTTAATCAGCACCTGCCGCAACTTAACTTCATCAGCGCAGATATATTTAGGAACATCGGGCGCACATTCAAATCGTAAGTGTAAGCTGTGAGCGTTTGCTTTCAACGCAAACATATCCTCTATTTCAGCTAAAAAGTGATTGATATTCAAATTATTTTCAGATAACGTCATGCCTCCAGCTTCAACTTTGGAAAGGTCAAGCACCTGATTAATTAGAGATAATAAATGCTCTCCACTGCGCTGAATGATGTTAAGGTTCTCTTTTTGTTCATTTAACAGATTTGTATCCTCATTCATCAGTTGAGAAAAACCGAGAATGGCGTTCAGGGGAGTTCGCAATTCGTGGCTCATATTGGCAAGGAAAGTGCTTTTGGCGAGGTTGGCGGCAATGGCTGCTTCTTTTGCCCGTTCGAGTTCTGCTTCGGCTTTTTTGCGCGCGCTGATATCTCGTCCTACGGCCTGTAATTCAACAAGGCAACCGGAATCATCAAATATCCCTCGGTTAACCCACTGCGTCCAACGCACTTCGGAGCTAACAATCACCCGATTTTCAATTGTGACAACGGGATTGTCTTTGCTAATGGAATTGACGACTCGGGTTACATATTCGCGGTCTTCCTCAAACACGACAGGTTCGTAATGATGCCCGATGAGTTGTTCCCTTGTCAGTCCAAAAAATCGACAGAAGCCTTCATTGACAAAGGTAACGGTACCATCTGGCAGATAGCGGGCAATCAGTTCTGTCTGGTCTTCCAGAATACCAAGGTAGCGTGCCTCGCTCTGCTGCAGAGCCTCTTCTGTTTTTTTGCGCTCGCGAATTTCCTGTTCTAAACGGACATTTTCAATGAGCGTAATCTGTGCTTGCTGGCGATCGCTAATATCTTGAAAAGCTGCGATCGCATATTCTACATTACCCATCTCATCAAAAATTGGCGTGCTAGTTACTTCTAAGGGAACGATTCGCTCACTGTAGTGCAGTTCCAAATCATCCGCCCATGTTTTTTCACCGCGAAGCGATCGCACCAAGGGTAGCTGTTCCACTGGATACATCTGGCCTGTGCCTGCCCGATAAACGTGATAGGTTTTTGAGAGTTGCTCGATTTCGGCTTTGGGTAAATCTTGAATATTCAGTAACTGCTGTGAAACTGGATTGGCGAAAACCAGTTGTCCTTTGGCGTCGTGAACGGATATGCCAAAAGGAATGGCATTAAGGAATTTATTCTGGCGATTTTGCGTCAATTGTAGCTGAGTGTAGAGTCTGGCATTGGTAAGGGCGATCGCTGTCTGAGTCGAAAGCAATTGAATCACTTCCAGGCGATCGGGTGTAAAAACCCCATTTGCTAAATTATTTTCCAAGTAAACAATGCCAATTAATTGCCCTTGATTGAGTAGAGGGGCGCAAAGGATAGACTTGGGCTGGTGTGTTTTGATATAAGCATCTTGGGTAAATCTGCCTTCACGGGCAACATTGGTTTCAATCAGTCCTTTTTTAGTCCTCTCAACATAGTGAATAATCGACACCGGCAGACAAGTTTCTATAGGAGTAGATTGCAACACCATCACTTGATCTGAGTTAGCCTCACCTGACGCTTCGACTTTCAGTTGTCCTTGAGACTCTAAAATTAGATAGCCAGTTTGTGCGCCGCAGCTTTCCAGCAAGATTCTCATCAAAGTCGTGAGGAGTTTATCCAACTCAATTTCACTGGCAATTGCCCCAGATGCTTTCATCAAGGCTGCCAAATCCAGGAGATCACCTGAAGTATTGCCAGAAGTAGTAGGTAGGCTGTTGCGCGAATTTATGGACATATTGGCTGTCGAAAAACGCTTTAAAAGTTCTGGATACTGTCGTTCCAAATCAGTCATTTTAGCTTTTGCGCCCCAACGTAAATAGCAGTAGTAAGAATTTGTCATATAGGCTTGGGCAACTTGCTCTTTTCCCCAAGCGATGTAGAATTTGGCAGCCAGTTCATTAGCCAAAGCCTCTTCGTTGATGTACTCATGTTCTTTGGCTAAGGCAATAGCGCGATCGTAGTAGTCGATCGCCCTAGCCTTTTCACCCAAAACTCGATATCGCTCTGCCTCCACTAGATAGAATTTATGGAGGTGAGTCATTGGAGCAAAATGAGCCCATTTCTTGATCTTTTTCTGGTTGGCTTTAACCTTCTGGAGGATGAGTTTTTGCTCTGATTTTGGTGCGTCAGAATAAATAGCCAGATAAAGTAAAGAATTGTAGAAATGGTAGAGAGGAATAGTACCTACAGCGCTATCGCTATATTTTTCGGCGGATTTAGCATTTTCTATAGCTTGCTGATAGTCTTGAAAAATATAGCATAGAACTAACTTAAAAAAATAGAGGGAACGACATAGATTTTGAGCATTCGCCTCTATATGCAGAGGCAACATTTTTGTTTCGTCATAGCTTTCACCGATTAAACGGCATTCATCTTCAGCCCGGCCCATCAAGTTCAATACAACCTGTCGAGTGAGTTGGTTGTAGTAATAGGATGTTTCCTGCTTCAGTTGGCTGAGGGTATTACTGTACATTGCCATCTCTGCCTCGACTGTTGCCAATTCCTTCCCCAATACATAGGAATGGTAGGAGTATACACAAACTGCATAAGCTGCATATTCTAAGTCTCCAGTTTCTAGAGCGATCGAGTAAGCATTCTGCAAAGGGTTTAAAGTTTCCCTAAGATGTTCTTTCCAATGTTTGACAAAGTAATTAACAATAAATATGGTTCTGGGTGTGAGTTCTTTAGTATTAAATTTATCTAGTAACAAAATAGCAAGTTGCCCAAATTTATAACCAGTCTCAATGTCTCCTACGGTTTCCCCAGACAGAATTAGTCCGTAAGTAGCATAGGCACAAGAAGAAACAGAAGTATTCCCATATTTAATTGATAACTTAACCTGTTTAAAGGCCATTAACGGTAGCAATTCAGGTGAAGCAAAATGGGCAGCAGAAACTACACTTGACAGGATACGCATCGCTGCTAGCTTATAAGGATTAGTCATCAATGGTAGGTCGATCAAGTCCTCAACTCGCTTTCCTGCTAAACTTAACTTAGTCTTCACCAGTTCAAAAAAAATATTTAATTTTGTTGTTGTTTTTGGAAAGCGAATTCCCAACAACTTTAATACTGAAAGTGCCGTATCTATCGCTTCTAACGGTTGGTTTTGTGCTGTATAGGCTTGAATCTTGACTTCATAGACTTTCACTTTGTCGAGCAATGAAGTAGCTTGTTGAAGCACAATATCAGCCAATTTTTCCATTTCCTCCACGTGGCCACTCAAGATAAGCTGTTGTGCATTTAAAACGCATATTGTATTATACAATATAACCATATTTATGAAAAGTCAATGCCGAGTAAA
>NZ_JAUBPW010000092.1:0-23092 GCF_036700965.1 Microcoleus sp. Pol8_D6
ATTAAATAATCACATCGGTGCGATTTGGTATTTTATCCATCACTACAATTTATCATTACTTGTTTAGGACTACCTAAATGGGATGGATACTATCCAAGGAAGCACAGAAATTCTCGACTAGGTAGAGTTGACCGAAGGAAGGCTGGAAGAATTAAAAGTACTTAAGAATAACAAGAGTTGCAATCGCAATTCCAGCACCCGCATAAAACACGCCACTGATGCCGCCAATACTCAAGACAACTCCCATCAGCAACGGCCCTATTATTCGTCCTAGATTGCAAAATGCCCCGTTTACTGAAATTACCGTAGCCAAATACTCCTTAGATGCTCGTGACGCCACGAGTGTTAATACAATCGGGGAACAAAGGCCAAAACCAATTCCAAACATCACGGTTGGTATTAAGAGTAACCAGATATTGGATACGCACGGAACACTGAATAGAGCTAAAGCATAGAAAGCGAAAGATGCTCTAATTAAAGTTGTTTCGGGAAACCGCATTGCCAGTCTTCCTACCTGCGAAGCTGTGATTGAAGTTGCTACAGGTAGGGTAGCAAGTATCAGCCCAATTATTAAACTCGATGATTTGAAGGAATATGCTATTAGAAGTGGCAAATAAGTTCTAATAGCTCCGTAAATAAGCACAAATTGAGCCATACTAACCATGAAAAGTCTAAGGAGCTGGGTATTTTTAAGACTTTTTGAGGCATTGAGTAAATTCACTTTAAGAGGTTTTTCAACTCTCGGTTCAGGATATTTGAGTCCAAACCACACCAGCAGTGCTACTGGGATAGCTGCCAAGGATAGCAAAAAGGGATAATACCAGCCCATAACTGCCAATGCACCGCCAATAATGGAATAAATTGCCATGCTGGCAGTGATGATACTGGTGTTGTAACCTATCGCAGTTGTGCGTCTTACTCCTGAATACAAATCGCTAATCAGTGCAATAGTGAGAGAATACAAAGAGGCTCCACCAATTCCCTGAAGGAAAAGGAACAACAGCAAAAGGTTAAAGTCACGAGCAAAAGCGCAAGCTGTGCCAGCAATTCCAAACAATACCAAGGAAGGAACGAGAATTTTCTTTCTGCCAACGCGATCGGCCATCACTCCAACGACGGGTCCTAATACCAGAGATGGAAGAGAGAAGACTGATATCAATAAACCAACCTTTTGTGGAGGTACCTTTAATGCCTGGATAATCTTGGGGAAAGCTGGAGGGACGCTAGCAAGTACGAGAAAGGTGATGAGAGAAACTGTATAAATGATGAGAAGATTTTTATCTTTATAGAGTGGCATTTGTTTTTTTTGCTGACTACCAGTGCTTACCTGGCACATAAAGTTGGTCTCTTAAATCATTTCAATAGCCCGTAACCAATTTAACTACTGGATTCCCTTGACTCTTGCCGATGTTAAACAAAAGACTCGGCGGGAATAATCTCCAATGAAGTCGGGGTTTATGGGCTACCCTCCGCTTTAGTATAAGTTACTTTTATAGGCTCTGTTTCATCATTGGAACTCCCCATTAGCGCCATGGCCATCCCACAGTAAATGTCTGATTGCGCCCAGTTAAGAGCTTCACTCTCCAAGAATCGAGCTTGGTCGGTGTGGGCAGATAGGAAGTCATACCTGAGTCTGGCAGAAGGGAGTTGCACCCTTATCCGACCGAGAGTTCAGCCTTGTGGCTGGAAGAGTTATGTACAGACTTTCACCGTGATTCACTCTTCAACGAATCGCACTCGTTCCTACTACTTATTGATTAAATCCGTTAGGGTTTGCATCTCCGCCCGGGTTATAGATGATGCGCTATCTCGGTAGTAGAATCATTATAGTCCTTACCTTGTCAGATATTCCTGACCCAGAAGTTCAGATTTCTCTGAGCGAGCTTATATCCTGTGGTAATACATTACGGCGGTTATATCGACAATTCATTAGCTTTGCGCTTCTACTCCACCACCTCATTACTTTCGCAATGATTCGGTTATATGATTTTTGCTTGCGGTATCGGTATTCAGCTATTCCGATGACTCGCTTTCACCCCCGCTTTACGCAAAGGTTGTCAATCTTTGTGTAGGGGAAACCAGATTCATCTCTGGTTCTTTGTGTGCTTTCAATCACGCACGATGATGTCAGGACTTGGTTTATTTTGGATTTTGGTTATGATGTTGGTGTGTACCTTCATTTTTCCCGCTTTCCCCTAGTTATCTTAGCTAGATGCTCGACTAGGTTTCCTCACCTGCAGCAGTAGTAAGTTATCATTGATGAGGAATTAAAGTGCGAAGTCTAACCATTGATGGGGTAAACCCCATCTTGGCTAGCCACCCCCCCTTTCGGGTTTCGGCTCAACGAATCGCCCCTACTTTGATATTTTATGCAGTTCTTAATGATTTATGTCTGTCAGTAACTGTGGAGTTAGGTCAACAATCGGAACGTATTTTAGTAGAGATGAGGTTTTGTGGATTATATCACTTTTCCCGGTGTCTGTTAAGATAAAAAACTATAGATGCAGCCACCTACTTAGTCGAGCATCATCAAATGTTGGGTCTGATTAAACAAGAGCGAAAGCGGCATCGGGAAAATGTCGCTTTCGAGCAATAAATTTGGATGTCAACTGCTTAAGTTGACACCAATGGGCAGTGGCGGGGCTCTACGCCAGATTAATTGTAGGGCAACGCCACTGCACTTGCGGAGTCCTGCCTACGATCTCTTTACTCCGAATTTGCTTGTAAAGTGCGATCGTTCCAACCTATGGGTTGGGGGCATCTACTGCATAAGTCAACCAGCCTTACACCTATTAAATCTCATAAGAGAGCAGCCGAAAAAAGGTATCTCTCAATACACCTCCCAAGTTGAGTGCATTTAACCACAAGGTGCTGTCTGCAAAAGCAAACGGCGTCCAGTTGATCGTATTTATAAAAGTTACGGACAAAGCTGGGATTGAAAAAAATCACTCTTAACCAGAACAATCAATCATGTCAAAAATTGTCTCAATTCACTCGTATCGAGGTGGCACGGGCAAATCAAATTCAACAGCCAATCTTGCGGTAACTGTTGCCCAGAAAGGCTATCGGGTCGGCATCGTTGACACGGACATTCAATCCCCAGGGATTCACATCTTGTTTGACATTGACCAAGAACAGATCGAACATACCCTCAATGACTTTCTTTGGGGTCGTTGTGCGATCGCAGATGCTGCCTGCGATGTCACTTCCATACTTGCAAGCAAAGCGACAAACCGCAGTCGCATCTACTTAGTTCCTTCCAGCGTTAAAATCAACGATATTTCTCGTATATTGCGCGAGCGGTTTGACGTTGAAATGCTGCTAGAAGGCTTCAAAGATTTAATCAAAAACCTGAATCTCGACTACTTATTTATTGACACTCACCCAGGTCTCAATCAAGAAACTTTAATATCGCTAACTACCTCTGATATTGTTTTGTTTGTACTCCGACCAGACCAGCAAGATTTTCAGGGTACTGCGGTAACAGTAGATGTAGCGCGCCGACTGCGAGTTCCCAAGTTGCTGCTACTAATTAATAAAGCTTTAGTAGAATATGACTTCGAGGATCTGCAGCAACAAGTCGAACAAAATTATCAAGCCCCAGTGGCAGCCATCATTCCTGAGTCCCACGACATACTTCGACTTGCTAGCAGCGGCATTTTTTGCTTGCAATATCCCAATCATGCTATAAGTCTAGCGATCGAGAAAGTTGCCCAACAAATCGTCAATTAAAAAAAACGCCCAATTCAGTGATAACTTAAGCTTTATTCATTCTTTTTACCTGTTGTTTATGCTAACCAATTTTTTCTCCCAAATTAACAATTTAACGTTAGCTAAAAAGCTAACCCTCCTACTGCTAGTCATATTCCTAGGAGGAATTATGTTGAGTGGCATCGCTTTAGCTAGCGTCCTGAATTACAAGGCTCAAACTGAGATTAGTTCCAAAGCTTTGCTGCTGATGCAGAGCATGAACTCTGTCCGGTATTACACTAATACTGAAGTGTCACCGCAGTTGGTGGCTCGGTTAAAAGCTGATGAATTTTTACCGCAGACTGTTCCCGCTTATTCAGCAAATAAAGTTTTTGATAAACTGCGGTCTGATGAAAGTGATTACGGGGATTATTCTTACAGAGAAGCGATGCTAAATCCTACTAATGTACGCGATAAAAGTGATGAGTTTGAAACAGAATTAGTGGCGATTTTTCGTAATAACGTAAATACCAAACAATTGCAAGGATTTCGTTCTTTAGCAGGTAAAGAAATTTTTTACATCGCTCGCCCCATTAGCCTAACTGCATCTAATTGCCTGAGATGTCACAGCACGCCAGAGGCTGCACCTAAAGGCATGATTAAAATTTACGGGACAATGAATGGATTTGGCTGGAAATTGAATGAAGTTCTCGGTACTCAAATTGTTTCAGTTCCCGCCAATCAAGTTTTGCAAAAAGCTCGCCAATCGTTTGTTGTAGTTATGGGAATTGTAGCGATGGTTTTTGCGGTGACAATATTAATGGCTAACCTGTGGCTAAAGCAATATATTATTCGACCGATTCAGAATATAGTCTTAGTAGCAGAAGCCGTGAGTACAGGCGATATGACTGCTGATTTTGACAAAAAATCTAACGATGAAATTGGTAGTTTAGTAGAAGCTTTTACTCGGATGAAGCTGAGTTTAGCAATGGCAATTAAAAGGTTTGAGCGAAACCGGAAACCAACTCCCAAATCGGATACTTAATATTTGAGGTATTTGTCCCGTGAACCAACAGCAATTGCGTACAAAAGTTTTAGTAGACTGCGGTGCCAGCGATTCTGAAATTACTGAACTACTGGCTTACAACCAAAATGTTTTTGATTTTAGCACTGTCAAGCTTCCCCAAATCTTTCCTCCTACTTCTGAACCGAGCGTTGCTGCTTGGGAAAAATACGCAGCAGCCGCAGAAACAACGGGAGTTTATCAAGTATTGAAAGAGCGTTTGATACAGTTTCAGTTTCCCATACTTGCAGGAATCAGCAAAACTGAAGAATATCGTGCAGCTACTCGCAAAGGAAAGTTTCCAGACGAAAGTGCGATCGCCATTCCGCTAACTTTCACCGAACCCGAAAAACTTGAACTCCAATTGTATCAAACTCTGGCGGGTACTATTCCAGTATTAATAGCTGCCAACCGCGAGGATTTTGTCACATTAGTGCAAGCACTTACGAAACGCAATGAACCGCAGCCAATTCCCGATTCTATGGGGGCTTGTACAATTAGCGGTTACAACAATTGGAACCGGATCGAGCAATACAAACAGCAGTGGAGTGTCCGACAAAATAAATACTCAGAGACAGACTGGGAAGCCGAATTTAAACGCTTAATTTCCCAGAAAGAATTGTATCAAGATCGGTTGATAATTTTGAGTACGAGTTTCTACAGTAACGTGACAGCAGGCAATCTGGGATTAACAGAAACTGAGTGGCAGCAACTTTCTCTAAAAATCCGTCTCGAACACGAATCTACGCATTACTTTACTCGCCGCTTTTTCGGCTCAATGCGAAATAACATGATCGATGAATTAATTGCCGACTATAGAGGCATTATCGCAGCTTTAGGATACTACCGATCCGATTGGTTTTTGCATTTTATCGGCTTAGAGTCATTTCCGGCATACCGCACAGGCGGTAGGTTAGAAAACTATAGGGGCGAACCTGTGCTGTCAGACAGTGCATTTAAAATTCTGCAAAGACTGGTAAAAAAAGCAGCGGAAAATATCCAGCGCTTTGACAAACAATTTTCTCAACACCAGAGAACTCCTTTAGAACAAGTTTCAGCGATCGTAACTTTAACTGCCCTAACTCTAGAAGAATTAGCGGAAGATTCTGCTGAATTTTTGCCAAAATTTGCAGCATCGGCTAACTTGGCTGAGGCAACATGAGATTTAAAAAACCGATCGCACGCAGCGAAACCATACATAAAACGAACAAAGGTTATGACAGAAGTTTTGATCCAACAGTTGAATAACAGCGACATTAACTGGATGATCGCCAACGGCAGCCGACAGCAGCTTGCCTCTAACACCATACTGATACGACAGCAAAGCAGCGTTAACAGCTTGTATATTGTGCTTGAAGGTAGTCTAAGCGCTATCGTTAAAAGCAACTCAGAAAGTGTATTAGCAGGGGCTTTTTCTGCCCTGGAAGATGACACTAATTTAGAGCAAGAAATTGGTCACTTTTCTAGCGGCGACGTGCTAGGAGAAACATCATTTCTAAATCTCAGTCCCGCCGCCACTACGGTGAAAGCAACAGAAAAATCAACCGTTTTAGTTTTGCCCCGCCAGAAATTGCTGGGGAGACTGCGACAAGACGCAGATTTTGCTTGTCGGTTTTATCGGGCGATTGCAATTTTGCAGCAAAACCGGTTCGATCTATTAATTCAACAATTTATCCGCCGCCAGAATTTGAAAATATCGCCCTTGCGAGATATTCCGCTGCTATTTGGACAACTCAGCGACAGCGATGTTGACTGGATTATCAGATACAGCCGCGTTGAAGAAATTGCTGCCGACACAATTTTAATTCGGGCAAATCGGCCTGTAGAGACGCTTTACCTGCTGTTGCGGGGAACTGCGTCAGTTGCTTTCACTGAAAATAGCCGCAGCAGTTTCGCCAGCGTTTTTTCAATGCTTGAAAATTTGCAGGAAAGCGATGAGTCGCCCGGATACGAAATTGCTCAATTGACAAGGGGTGAAATTACTGGCGAAATGGCTTTAATTGATACCCGTTTGTCGGCTTATAGTTTTAAAGCTTTGGAAAATTTACAGGTATTGGCGATCGACAAACAACAATTGTCTATAGAACTACAGCAAAATCCGGCTATGGGAACTCGTTTTTTGAGAGCAATTGCTATGTTAGTTTCTGCTAGAATGCAAGCTCTAATCGATCGCGTAGGATACGGCAGAAGTAGTTATGTGTTGGGGCAAAGTCTGTCTCAAAATTATCAATACGCGGATGAAATTGATGTCAACATGATGGACGATCTCAGTTTAGGGGGTGCGAGATTTGATTGGATGCTGAAGCGGTTAAAGATTTTGATTTAATTTAATTAACTATTTTTATTGGGTTTAAACAACAAAAAAAATTACATGAGGGAGGGCTGCTCCACAAAAAACAGGATTGTTTATAGCTAAAAAATTAGTAGATTACTGTTTATCTATCAAATATTTCCAGGACTGCGATCGCTAGAGCAAACAGGAGGAATTAGAGCGTGCAAACTAAAAATAACCAACTTTTCCGTCAAGAAGCGCTAGAGCGTTTATCTTCGCCAGAAAAACTGGATCAAATGATTCAGGTAGTTAGTCCAAGAGCTTGGCTGCCTTTAGGTGCGATCGGCTTTTTAGTAGCTGTTGCGACCGTTTGGAGTGTAGCGGGGCGAATTCCGCTTAATGTCACGGGTCAAGGAGTGTTGGTTCAGCCACGCCGGATTGTGCAATTTCAAGCACCGAGTGCCGGGGGATTATTAAACCTGAACATTAAAGTGGGAGATACAGTAAAGCGCGGTCAGGTGATCGCGATAATTGACCAATCAGCCCTCAAGCAACAATTAGAACAAGAACAAACAAAATTAGGTGAACTTGAACGGCAAAAAACTGACACAAATAAACTGCAAAAACAACAGATATCGCAGGAATTCAACACGCTACAAAAGCAGCAACAAGACCTCGAAGCAAGTTTGCGACGAGAATCAATTTCGCCGCTGCTGCGCCAACAAACTCTGAATGCGCTCAAGCAAAAACGCCAAGGTTTTGAAGAAAGTTTGCGACGAGAGTCAACCGCACCGCTGCTGCGCCAACAAACCCTCAATGCTTTGACACAAAAACGCCAAACTCTTGAAGAAAGTCTGGGCAGAGAATCGACCGTACCGATGCTGCGGCAGCAAACTCTGGCAGTGATCGAAGAAAAACGTAAAAACCTCAAACAGCAAAAGCAAGAAGTTAGTTCTTTAATAAAAACTTTACAGCAGCGGGTAGAAGCCTATCGCAGTCTTTTTGCGGAAAAGATTATCAGCCATGAACAGCTTTTGGAAGTCCAGCAGGAATATGTGAAATCTCAGCTGCAAGTCTCAGATATCGAAACGCAACTCAAAGAACTCGATGTTCAAAAGACCAGTAACGAGCGCGAATATCTGCAAAACCTCAATCGAATTAATGAAATCAAAAATAGCATTCAAGAAATCGACATTCAAGCGACCAATGCCGAACGCGAATACCAGCAAAGTTTGACTAAAATAGACGGAATTAGAAACAGTCTCCAGCAAGTAGAAATTGAGAAGACGACCGCCGAACGCGAACATCTCCAAAATCTCAACAAAACTGACGAAATCGCCACTAAAATTAAAGAATTCAAAAACCAAGAAACTAAGTTAAGCCAACAAGATTTAGAAAGAACGGTCAGCCAAATAAATCAGATTCAAGAAATTAAACGTAAAATTGCCCAATTAGAGAAGAAATTGGCAGGCGACAGCAAAATTGTCAGCCAATATGACGGCAAAATTTTAGAAGTTAGCGTCGCCCCCGGTCAAATTCTTAGTGCCGGTATGCGCTTAGGGGCGATCGAAGCAGAAGATCCGGGCGCAAAAATAATAAGTCTTGTTTATTTTGCTGACAAAGATGGGAAAAAAATTCAACCCGGCATGAGCGTACAAGTTACTCCTAGCGTCGTCAAGCGAGAACGCTACGGTGGCATTATCGGCAAAGTAACTCGTGTTTCTCCCTTCCCCGTAACCAACCAAGAAATGTCAGCAATTATTGGCAACGAAAATATCGCAAATAACCTTTTGCAAAGTTTGACAGCGGGTGGCGGCGGCGGCGCGCCCGTACAAATTTTTGCTGAACTCAAAGAAGATGCAACTAATACCAGTGGTTATAAGTGGTCTTCATCTAAAGGACCTGCGCTCAAAATTACGTCAGGAACTACCGTCTCAGTCAAAGTGCAAGTCGCACAACAAGCACCTATTTCTTATGTAATTCCGATTTTCAAGTCCTTAACAGGCGTTAATTAATACATCTCAAAAATCTTGGAATCGCGATAAATTTATTTACCTCTTTCTTCTATTTCTTTTTTTTCCGCTCTTTCTTCCCGATCTTCGCGCCTTCACTGTTCATTAAAAAAAATCTAACTCACAGCCCAAATCGCAAGGAACAAACAAAACTATGACCTTACCCGACCTTACAAAATTCAAACTCAAACGCAACCTGAAGCGCGCCCGCACTCCCACAATTTTGCAAATGGAAGCAGTTGAATGTGGTGCCGCTGCTTTAGGAATCATCTTGAGCTACTGGGGGTACACAGTACCGCTAATAGAATTGCGGCGCGAGTGCGGAGTCTCGCGAGATGGCAGCAAAGCATCTAATGTCCTAAAAGCAGCTAAACTTTACAACCTGAATGCTAAAGGATTCAAAAAGCCGATAGCCGACTTAAAAACTCTTCCCCCTCCCTATATTGTTTTTTGGAACTTCAACCACTTTTTAGTAGTAGAAGGGTTTACTAAAAAACGTGTTTACCTCAACGATCCGGCTGCAGGGCCGAGAACAGTCGATCTCGATGAATTTGATCGCGCTTACACCGGCATTGTCCTGATGATGGAACCGGGACCAGACTTTAAAAAAGGAGGCAAAAAACCCGGAATTATCGCTGCCTTAAGCGATCGCCTGCAAAGTTCGCGGTGGGCGATCACCTTTTGTTTGGTAGCAGGATTGCTGCTAACATTTCCCCGTCTGGCTGTACCGGCTTTCACCCAAATTTTTATCGATGAAATTCTCGTTGAAAACCGTACTGAATGGCTGCGACCTTTGCTGTTGATAATGCTGTTCGCGACTGCGATCCGGGGGCTGCTGGCCAAATTGCGGTTTGTTTACTTGCGGCGACTTGCTGTTAAATTGTCGGTTTCAATGTCGGGACAGTTTCTGTGGCATACTTTACGCTTGCCAGTTGGGTTTTACGCGCAGAGATTCACGGGCGAAATCAGCAGTCGCACCAAACTTAATGACAAGGTTGCAGAGGTATTGTCGGGAAAACTGGCAACCACTGTGATCGACACGGTGATGATGGTTTTCTACGCTGCGATCATGCTGATGTACGATGGAGTGTTAACTGGTCTCGCCATTTTCTTCGCCCTCCTCAACTTCTTCGCCCTCCAATCTTTATCCCGCAGCCGTGTCGATGCCAATACCAGACTTGCATCTGAAAGTGGCAAAGTCAGCGGAGTAGCGATCGGCGGTATCCAAGCGATCGAAACAATCAAAGCCAGCGGTTTAGAGTATGACTTGTTTGCTAAATTTTCTGGCTATTATGCGAAAATGCTCAACGCCCAGCAAGAATTGGCACTCCCGTCTCAAATTCTGTCAATATTGCCCGCATTTTTGATGGGCTTGACCTCAACATCTATTTTAGTTGTCGGCGGGTTGCGGGTGATGAACGGCAGCTTGAGTATGGGGATGTTGATCGCGTACCAAAGTTTAACACAGGAATTTCTGACGCCAGTTAACAATCTTGTCAGTTTTGGGACTACGCTGCAAGAGCTAGAAGCCGATTTAAACCGTCTCGACGATGTTTTGCAAAATCCCACCGATCCTGAAGCCCAGAGGGGTAGAGGGTTCCACAGGCATTCGCTTGGGGAGGCAGGATTAGAAATTTCTGCCAATTCCCGATCGTCCATTGTAGAGACAAGGGTGATCGTCCCTGTACCCCATCCCTCAAACAGTATCACCTCAGACTCGTTTCAGCTCAAGGGTTACGTCGAACTGCGAAACATCAGTTTTGGCTACAACCGATTAGACTCTCCCTTAATTGAAAATTTGACTGTCACTGTCAAACCAGGTCAGCGGATAGCTTTGGTAGGTAGCAGCGGTTCTGGGAAGTCTACTGTTGCCAAATTGATTACTGGCCTTTACCAGGTTTGGGAAGGTGAAATTTTGTTTGACGCCATTCCCCGCCAACAGATTCAGCGTTCGATCCTCGCTAATTCGGTCGCAATGGTGGAACAGGACATCTTTTTGTTTGCCGGGACTGTTCGGGAAAATCTCACTCTCTGGGACTCAACGGTGCCGGAATCTGATTTGGTGCGCGCCGCCACAGATGCGGCGATTCACGATTTGATTTTGAATATGCCTGGGGGATATGACGCCGAACTCAGCGAAGGGGGCACGAACATGAGCGGGGGACAGCGCCAGCGTTTAGAAATTGCTAGGGCTTTGGTGAGAAATCCGGCTGTGGTGGTGCTCGACGAGGCAACGAGTGCCTTGGATTCTGAAACAGAGTTGATTATCGATCGCAACCTGCGCCGTCGTGGCTGCTCTTGTATTGTAGTAGCTCACCGACTTAGTACGATTCGGGATTGTGACGAAATTCTGGTGCTGGAACAGGGGAAAGTGATTGAGAGAGGTACTCACGAAGATTTACGCGAGCGTGCAGGGGCTTATGTTCGTTTGATTAGTTCGGAGGAGGCATAGGTTATGGAAGGCAAAAATCCGCGATCGCACGAAGATAACGGCACTGGATCGGGAGAACGAAAGAATTTTTTCCCTAAAATTTCTGTTGGCGATCGTAATTCATCGGCATCAATTTCCCCGACCCCGGATACAGTAACGGATGCTCCCACGCAACCAGTGCTTAACCAACGAAAGAATTTTTTCCCTAAAATTTCTGTTGGCGATCGTAATTCATCGGCACCAATTTCCCCGACCCCGGATACAGTAACGGATGCTCCCACGCAACCAGTGCTTGACCTCCCTGAAAGCGATCATGATCGAGAGCCGGCTTTACTCGCTCCGGCAGGGGAAGTGCGCCGAATTAGAGGCAACGAACCGCTGCTGTTGGATGACGCTGCGACGGTGTGGGTGATTGAGTCCGGCACTCTGGCCCTGTTTGCGACCGAGGTTGAGGCCGACGAACCTGCGGGACACCGCTACTATCTGTTCAGTGTCAGCGCAGGTGAGGCTTTGTTTGGGGCGACGCTGCGGGACGGGTGGGGTATGTTGGCAGTGGCGATCGAACAAACAGAATTGCTACCGCTGGCGAGCGCAGATTTTACCGCGACCGTTGCAGCCGATCGTACAAATGCGATCGCTCTCTTAGAAACATGGGTAAAACACTTAGGAGAACTGTTAACGCCAGACTTGCCAGAAACCGAAATCCCCAATTCCCAATTCCCAAATTCTCAATATTTGTCACTACAAATAGGAGAAGTGTTTTCGCCAGAAATGGAGCGCCCAGTTTGGGTGCATCTCAGCAGCGGCACTGTCTGGTGGATGGGAATCGAGGATTTGAAACTCGATTCAAATTCGGCAATATTTCCGATCGCTCCTGGTATGTGGCTTGTGGCGGAAACGGCTGTTGAATTGCAGGCGACGGCAACAGCTCAACTGGAGAACAGTGAGCAAATTCCTGCCGGTTTGGCATTGCTACACGCCTATTTTTTCGATCGCTTGAATTTACAGCTAAACAAGGAAACAGCAGCAGAATTTCAGCGATTTTTGCAGCGGGAGGAGCTCAATCAACAGGTGACAGACGCTGCTCTGGGACAACTTGCTGCACTGCTTCACCCTCAAGAAACCAAGTTTTTTGAGGAAGAAACGCCTCTGCTGGCGGCTGCTGGGGCGGTTGGTCGGGCAATGGGAATCGCGATTTGTCCGCCGGCGCGATCGGTCGATCTGAGCCGATTGAAAGACCCGATGGAGGCGATCGCGCGAACGTCGCAATTTCGCACCCGCCAGGTGCTGCTGACCGGGAATTGGTGGCGGTGCGAACACGGTCCGCTATTAGCTTATATGGCTTCAGACAACAGGCCGGTGGCACTGCTGCTGCGGGGAAATAATTATGTTTTGTTTGACGGGGAGCGGCGAACTTGGACTCGGGTGACAGCAGCGGTAGCAAAGACGCTGTTGCCGGAAGCTCAAATGTTTTATCGGCCGCTACCGCTGGTAATTCACAACGTCATTCAAGTGTTTCGATTTGGCATCAGAGGCTTTGAAAAAAGCCTGTTCGCTCTCATCGCGTTCGGACTTGTGGGAACGCTGCTGGGAATGATTACGCCCCAAGCGACGGCGATTTTAATCAACGATGCAATTCCTGGGAGCGATCGCAATGTGCTGTGGCAAATTGGGCTAGTGCTGTTGGCTGCCACCCTTGGAAAAACCGCGTTTCAAATTGCTCAAACAATTCTGACGCTAAGGGTAGAAAACGCTGCTGAAGGAGCTTTGCAGCCAGCAGTTTGGGACAAAATGCTGAATTTAAAACCAGCATTTTTCCGCAACTATTCCTCTGGTGATTTGCTAACTCGTTTGCAGGCAGTCACCCAGATCCGCAGCAAACTCAGCGGTGCAACACAACGCACTCTTTTAAGTGCGGTGTTTTCTCTGTTGAATTTGGGACTGATGTTCTTTTACAGCGTGCGGCTAGCTTTAGTGGGAATTGGTTTAACTTTAGTAGCGGTAATTGTGACTGGAATATCTAGCGTTTTGTTGATTCGCAAAGAGCGGAAAATGGAGATGGCACACGGTGAAATTAACGGGCTGACAGTAGAGTTAATTAACGGTGTATCAAAGCTGCGGGTAGCTGCGGCGGAAGGGCGAGCTTTTGCAGCTTGGGCGAAAAAGTACAGCCAGCGAATTAAGCTAAAGCTCGGGATCAAACGGATTGATGACAGCGTGTCGGTATTTAATGAAGTGCTGCCGTTGGTGAGTTCTTTACTGATGTTTTGGTTTGCAATTCTGTTTATGCAGATGAATCAAGCTAAAGGGAATCAAGGGCTAAATGCGGGTACATTTTTGGCTTTTAATTCTGCCTTTGGAACTTTTCTGTCTGCTGTCACTGATTTGAGCAATACTTTGACTGATATTTTAGGCATTGTACCGCTGTGGGAAAGAGCTAGGCCGATCGTCCAGGGAACGCCAGAATCTGACCCGAGTCAGAGCGATCCGGGTCGCTTAAAAGGTCATATAGTGCTCGATCGCGTTACTTTTCGCTACCGCGACGACGGGCCGATGATTCTGGAGGATGTGAGCATTCAGATTAAGCCGGGGGAATTTGTGGCGATTGTCGGGCCGTCGGGTAGCGGAAAATCAACTATTTTTCGGTTGTTGTTGGGGTTTGAAACGCCGCAAAGCGGGACTGTTTTTTACGATGACCAAGATTTGATGGGGGTGGATATCCAGGCTTTGCGGCGGCAGTTGGGAGTTGTGCTGCAAAACGGTCGAATTACTAGTGGTTCGATATTTGATAACTTGACTTGCGGGGCATTGGTGACGCTGGATGAAGCTTGGGAAGCGGCGCGAATGGCTGGCTTTGCTGAGGATATCGAGCAAATGCCCATGGGAATGCACACTGTGATTAGTGAGGGGGGCACGAATCTTTCGGGGGGACAGCGGCAGCGGTTGCTGATTGCTAGGGCGATCGTCTTAAAACCGAAAATTATTTTGATGGATGAGGCTACCAGTGCTTTGGACAACCGCACGCAGGCGATCGTTACTGAGAGTTTGGACAAGTTGAATGCGACGCGAGTAGTCATTGCTCACCGCTTGAGTACGATCCGAAATGCCGATCGCATTTATGTAATAGAAGCTGGCCGTTTAGTGGAGGCAGGTTCGTTTGATGAACTGGCTAAACAAGAAGGGTTATTTGCTCGATTGGTGGCGCGGCAGTTATAGCAGAACGAACAAACTGCATAAGTTAAAGCGACTGTTACCTATTAACTTGATATACAGAGTCAATGCTTAAAGCGATCGCACTCTTACCCATTAGATCCGCAGAAGAGTTAGTTATACCTAGCAAAAGTCATTGGCTCGATGTCGGTTAAGTAATTCATCCAGTAGGAGCATAATTGATGAATAGTTCGATAGAAGATTATCTCAAAGTTATTACTCCCCATCTGCACTCAGATTTAGTTTCTCCGGAAGTTGTATCCCATATCCAAGGTTTAGAGCCAATTTTACCTTGTTTGACAGAGAATCTTTTCGAGTGTCGTCTCGGTACTGATGAAACACAAGTAGATTTCTCTTTTTATCTGCCTCCCCTCACTAAATCTCTATCAGAAAGGTTCCTCACTTCACCTGTATGGTGTTCATTTCAAGACTTTTATCAAAAGTGGACTAATCCAACATCAAGCCTACATCAAAAGTTGAAAGCGGTTGGGATGGAATTTGATTTAAATCAGTTGCTGTCTTCTGTACCAATTCCTTGTATTTTCTTGGAATTAAATCGAGAAGTTAATTGTTCGTTTCCTGATTTGATTTCAGAAGCTTTGGGTTTACTAAATTATCCATTATCTCCATTAATTGAGTCGAATCTTCGACTTTGTGCTGATGTTTTACCGGATGGGGCAAAGTTCGCTCATTTTGCCGTGATGCTATCTCGTCCTGGCTTGGGAGTGAGAGTAAATGTAATCAATATTCCTCCCAACCAGCTATTAGATTACCTACTAAAAATAGGCTGGAGTGACCCTACAGAAGCACTTTCTCCCTTAGTCTATCATTTATCAGAATCTGTCGATTATGTCGTCCTAGCCTTTGATGTGGGTGAAATAATATACCCTCGAATTGGTTTGGAATGTTACCTAAGAAAGCAGCCACGCTATGAACCAAGATGGCATTTATTTTTGGATAATTTGGTTGATTCAAGGTTATGTATTCCAGCCAAGCGAGATGCGCTTTTAACTTGGTCTGGAATTGACAAACAGAAATATAAACAAGAAGGCAATCTAAGCTGGGAATCTGTGTTTTCCCAGTCTATGTACAGTGTCTATTGGAGAATGATCAATCATATAAAAATTGTCTATCAGCCAGGCTGTCCTTTGGAAGCTAAGGGGTATTTAGCTTCTGGTCATCGTTGGATAGCCGGGTGATCTGAGCAGAAAATTGATCTGATTAAAATCAACAGGACAAAAGTAAATAATCTGCAAATAGAGTGAATTAAATAATGGTTTATACCAAGATGAATTCAAACCAATCTAACTCACAGTCAGAAGAGGAGTTAAACCTTACTAAGCTCTTAATAACTAGTGCTAAAGATGCAGTTTTATGGATAACTCCCGAAGCAAGTTTTGTGTGTGTTAATGATGCAGCCTGTGAATTTACTGGCTACTCCCGTAAAGATTTGCTAACTATGACTGTAGAAGATATCGACCCCAATTTCACGCCCGAAGTTTGGTCAGAAGTCTGGAAAACTATTAAACAGCAAGGTTCAATCCACGGTCGATACATCTATCAAAATAAGGAAAAAAAGGTTATTCCAGTAGAGGTTACGGCTAACTATTCGGAGTACAAAAATAAAGAAAGCTGTTGTGTTTTCATCGAAGAGCTGATCAAAGACAAGCAGCTAGAAGGCGTACCATCGATTTTTCCCAATAGTCCCAAGCTGAATGACGTTTTCCAGTTCATCGAAGCAAATTATCACCAAGCCATTACTTTGTGTGATGTTGCTCAGGCAGTTGACTATTCACCAGCTTACCTCACCGACCTCGTGCGGCGACAGACAGGTAAAACAGTAAACCAATGGATTGTAGAACGTAGAATTGCCGAGGCACGACGCTTGCTTCTAGACACCGATCAGACAGCAAATGAGATTGCTCTATCAGTAGGCTATCAAAATGAAGGGCATTTCTTCCGTCAGTTTCGACAATATCACGGAACCACACCACAAGTTTGGAGAAACTGGCAACGAACACAGTTAATAGTCGAGAATAATCTAAAGAATTGTTAGTCCAAATCAAAAAATAATGCATTCAAAAAAATCGTTAGTATCAATCAAAAAATAATGCATTGTATCTAGAACTTTCAGCGATTAATCTAATAGATATCAACCTTAATCGGTAAATTGAAATGACTGCACAAAACGATTCAATCAAACAACGCCAAGAACTAGAAGCACAATGTATTGCTAAAGCTTGGGAAGATGACAAGTTCAAGCAAGAATTACTCAGTAATCCTAAAGCGGTTTTTGGCAAAGCAATGGGTTCACCATTTCCTAATAATGTCGATCTGCAAGTGTTAGAAGAAACCCCCAACACTTACTATCTAGTCATTCCTAAAAACCCAGATGTTTCTGAAGAGTTATCTGATGAAGCTTTGGAAGCTGTAGCCGGTGGCGCCTGGATTGCTGGCAAGACAAAAGGCGGTTCTGCAGGATATATCCAGTACTAAGAATCCTTTTAGTTAACGGCGGTTAGTAAATATATCACTGGCTGCCGCCGTTTTTCTCAGACTCACAAAGGTTAATAATCTTAATGTCTTTGAATTCTAGCTTTTACCATGACAGTACAAAACGCTGAACTTAAGCAACGACAAGAATTAGCAGCAAAATTTATTGCCAAAGCTTGGGAAAGTGACAACTTCAAGCAAGAATTAATTAGTAATCCTAAAGCAATTTTTGCCAAAGTGTTAGATTCCCCCGTGCCGGATAATGTACAAATTCAGGTACTAGAAGAAACCTCAAGCACTTACTATTTAGTTATCCCTAATAAACCAGAAGTTGTTGAAGAGTTATCTGATGAAGCTTTGGATGCTGTGGCAGGTGGTGCAAAAAGTGTAACGACCTGTGGTCATACATATACTGCTGAGTTGTAGGGATTTCACTGCCAAATCTAGTACTAGCCTATAGTCTCGTTTGAGTTTAACGATAGCTTCTATCTAAAGCCTTTCTTTCATGCAGTCTTACTATGTCTAAAACAGCTCAAAATTCAACTAACAATATGTCACCTCAAGCCATCACTAATGTTAAAGAGCTTAAAGCATTCCAACAATCCCAAATTGACAACGTGAAGTCAATGGATGCAGAACTCTTAAAATATATTAGCTATATAAAACGTTTTAGCCAAAGATGGCATGGGGAGCAAGCTTTTCGAGAACAGATGTTAGCAGATCCTCATCAAGCAATTGCTAACTACGATCTGAAAGTTGATCCTGAAGCAATTAGACCAGTATGGGATACAAATCTTACCGAAAAAACCCATGAAGCAGAAGTAATAGAATCATATCCTCTTTTAAAGAAATGTCATGAATTACAGGAAAGTTTCCGAGTCAAAAACTTATTAGACTTGCTTTTCGATTCTTTCAAAAATTCTCGTTTTCAAGCTTGGCGAGAACGACAAATTGCTCGTTCAGAAAGTCAATTTAGACAAATCGTACACCATTCTATTGCTCAAGTTCCTATGGCTTTAGAACTTAGCAAAGGTTGTTCTGTTGGATGTCATTTCTGTGGGGTCTCTGCGCCTCGTCTAGGTGATATTTTTCTGTATAGCCCAGAAAATGCTAAATTGTGGAATGAAGTCCTAGAAGTCATGCAAGACATCTTAGGGCTAGCAGCAGGGGCAGGCTTTTGCTACTGGGCGACAGATCCCTTGGATAATCCTGACTATGAAAAATTTTGCCACGATTTTCATCAAGTATTAGGAGTATTTCCCCAAACTACAACAGCTCAACCTCTTAAAGATATAAATCGCACCAAGGCACTTCTAAAAGTCTCAGAAGAAAAGGGATGTTTGAATAATCGCTTCTCTATTCTTTCCTTGAAAATGCTCAATCAAGTTCATGAAAAGTTTACTCCAGAAGAGTTGCTTCTTGTCAGTTTAGTACTGCAAAACCAGGAAGCTGATAGTATCAAAGCTGACGCTGGTCGCTCTAGAGATCAAAAGCTGAAGAAAGGACAAGAAGATAGCGAATTACCAGACCAAGGAACCATTGCCTGCGTCACAGGATTCTTGTTCAATATGGTAGAGCGTAGCGTTAAATTGATCAGCCCTTGTAATGCCAGTGAGCGCTGGCCCCTAGGCTATATAGTGTTTGATGAAGGAACTTTTTCTGATGGTAAAGATTTAAAGATTCTTCTTGAAAGAATGCTTGATAATAATATGCCGACAGAGGTCAGACCACAAGATTTGGTTAACTTCCGTCCTGACCTAAAATATGAAAGCCTTGCTGATGGTTTTAAGCTCTCAAACCGCATCAAAACCTTTAAGTTTCGCCAGGAATCTCCTTTAAGAGAATTGGGTGAAATAATTCACCAAGGTGGTAAAACTGCTGAAGAAATTGTTTCTATATTGGAAGAGCGTGGAATACCATCTACCTATACCTTCCACTATTTAAACCTCATGTTGAAGAAGGCAGTTTTAGATAATGAACCCAAACCGAAAGATGTTGAATTAAGGGTTCCTCATTATCCTTCAGTCCCTTGGCAAGGTCATGAAGAAGCGATTTTAGAAGAAAAAGCGATCGCTTTAAAGTAGATGCCTGAAACCAGCCAGGGACTTCTGTAGACTTCCTGCACGAATAGAATTTTCGCCCCCCTAGCCCCCCAACTTTGGGGGGAATAAGAGTCAAAGTCCCTGAGAATTAAGGGATTTAGGGGGCGTTCAGGATTTATGCAGGAGTTCTAGTGATGTACAACCACATTAAGAGGATTAAAATGCAGTCAAAAACGAAATTTGATCTGAACCAATTCTATTCAAACGAATCAATTCATGAATGGAAACAGATTATCGGTGAAGAATTACATTACCATTACGGATACTTTCTGGGCGATGAAGATTTAGAAACAGGTTTGCGCCAAACTATCAAAAATTTCTACCCTTATATTCCTTTAGATTCACGAGTTTTAGATGTGGGGTGTGGTTGGGGAGGACCAGCGAGGCTAATCACCAAAGAACGCAATTGTTCAGTCCAAGGAATTACCATCAGTACAGCACAAGCAGAATACTGCCGAAGTACGGGTTTAAATGTTTGGCAGCGTGATTTGGAACAAGATACAATTGATGGTGAATATGATCTAATTTTCATGATGGAAGCTTTGTCTCATATTCGTGATAAATTCAAGTTATTACAACAACTTCGACAGCACGCACCACGTCTCATTCTTTCGGTTAACTGCGTCTCTGATAGCTATCAAGGTAATCGAACTGTATTTGGTGATTCAATGGTCTTCTGTTCCACCTCTGAACTGAGACGAGATGTTGAGCAAGCTGGCTGGCGAATTCAATTCATGCAAGATCGAAGACCTCAATCAATTCCCACCTTAGTCCACTGGCAAAACAACCTTGACCGCGTATATGGCAATCGCATTCCACCACATCATCTTAGTATGCTGGGTCAGCTCAAACAGGAAGCTTTTAAATCCATAAAAAATTGGTGTCAGGCATTTCCTTTAATTGACATTGTGGCAGATTAAACAAAACCTGGTAGAGTAGAGATGTTCCGCCGGCATATCTCTACTATTTCAAATTGATAATTGTAGGTTGGGTTGAGGTACGAAACCCAACCTACAATTATCATCTAAAATTTAGAAAAGTTGAGGAAATTTTTTATGTTAAAAACACTCTATATTATGCAAGCAGCACAAGATTCAAAAGACACCATGATCTTTAGTGTTGGCTTAGTAGTTATCTGTTTGCTAATACTAATTATGTTGTGGTTGCCGGATATGTTGAAAGGCGAATAATCTTAATTCGCCATTTTAAAATTTCACTTAAAGTAGGGTGCGTCGCAGCAACAATTTTGGCTATTTACGACTATCAATGAGCGACGCACTCTACTTCGATACCTCGATCGAGAATTCTCTACCGAGGCTGACAAAAGATGGGTGATAGCGCAATACGGTTCATTTAAGAATAATTTGACATCCCAAAAATACCTGTATCTCCCATAAAATCAGGAGATAAAATTTGTCGGAGATCGTTAACTGAACCCTATTGGGTGATAGCGGGATTGTTTCAACCTGTCGAGGACAGTGGCTTAATTTTGAGGAATTATTTTGAGCCGATCTTTAAACTCTTGAGCTCGTTGATGGTCTGGAATTTCTGCTACCAGCACTTCAATAAGTTGCTCGATCGCCAGATGCGGAGATTGAGCTAAGATATCTTCGAGCAGAAAACTAGCCATCGGCCCCATACAGCGCATAAATTCTTGTCGGCAATGCTCTAGAAATTGCGGGTTGAGACGATCGCGCAAATCGCCCGTTTTCTGAGAGTCAGTCAAACTCTCAGATGTCTCTGTTTCCGAGTTAGATCGAGCCGGGATTTTGATGCGGTCAAGAAAATTTTGTGATCGCCCAGACTCGGAAATTTCTGCAGCCAGCGCTTCCACCAATTGCTGAGGCGTTAGATGCGGAGATTCAGCTAAGATATCCTCAATCATACAATGGGCGAGCGGTCCGATACAGCGAGCCAGTTCTTGCTGGCAATGCTCTAAAAATTGGGAGTTGACAGCAGCGGAGTTTTGTGATAGTGACTGAATTTTTAAAGCTACTTCTAGGCAATCGGGCCCTGAGATGTTAGCCTTTAGCACAGGCTCTAGTCCAGAGTCGATCGTTGTTTCCGATTGATTTCTGAACTTACTTACTTGTTGTTCCAACAGTTTAAATTCATCTGACTCTACAATCTCAGCTACTTCGCGCTCTTTCTTAGCTGTGTCAATCTTAAACTGCAATTTTTTTAGAGGCAGATTCGCACCAGTTGCATCCATAGCCAAATTTCCCCTTCACGGAATTTTAAAATCAGCAGACTCAATCCAGCTTATTGTATCCTTAATCAAGCCAAAGTCGCTCGGTACAGGTGCTGTGCAGGTTCCGCTACCTTTGCGAATGTTGCCAAATCCCGTCACAAACGTGGAGATCGCTCTCTAACACATTAGGATTATACCACTTTCATAAAATAGTGCTACAATTAGTAGGTATCATTATTGGTGAGCCAGTTCCTAAATATAAGGAAGAAAAATGTCAGGAGTAGTTCGGATAGAAATTCGGGAAACAACAGAAGAGCTGACCACTCTTATGAGGAAAGAGAAAGATGTTTTGCGCCACCAAAAACTACAAGTTCTGTATTGGCTTAAAACCCAAACGATAGACAGCGTATTGTCTGCTGCTGTGCGGTTAGGAAAACATCGTACCACAATACAAAGATGGTTGTCTAGTTATCGCTCGGGGGGAATAGAAGAATTATTATTGCAGAAACCTCGTTCGGGAAGACCAAGAATAATGAATCCTGAAATAGTAGAGAGATTATCAAAGGAATTACAAGAACCCGAAGGATTCAGTAGCTACAAAGAAGTACACCAATGGCTGACAAGCTGCTATGAAGTAAAAGTGGCATATCGCACAGTGCACCAATGGGCCAGATATCGGCTAAAAGGAAAATTAAAAGTGCCGCGTCCTGTGAGTGAAAAACAGAAACCCGGGGTAGTAGAAGAATTTAAAAAAACTTTCATCTCTAATTAAACGCAGTGTGAGTCAGAGTGAGAGCTTTTTAAAGCAGTGGAAAAAAGTGCGATATTGGAGTGAAGATGAAAGTCGGATGGGCCTGCATACAGTTCAAAGAAGAAAGTTAACAGGTTACGGAATAAAACCGCAAGGAAAAGTGCAAGGGGATTTTACTTATTTGTGGCTTTATGGAGCAGTAGAACCGCTAACTGGAGCTAGCTTTTTTTATGAATTTACACATTTAGATACAGTGTGCTTCGAGAAGTTTTTAGAACTATTTGCCAGTGAGTATCCGGAGGATTTACATATAATTCAAGTGGATAATGGAGGATTTCATAACTCTTTAAATCTCAGCATACCAGAAAATGTGATTTTACTGTTTCAACCCGCATACAGTCCGGAAGTAAACCCCATAGAAAGACTGTGGGGATACGTAAAAGAACAATTGAAATGGTTGAGATTTGACCAAATAGAAGAGTTGAGAGCAGCGGTGCAAAAAGAGTTAAATAAGTTGACTAAAGAAGTTATTGCTTCTTTGACGGGATGGAAATTTATTTTAGAGGCTCTATCTGTAGCAGAACTTTAGGAAGGTGGTATTATTCCATAGATAATGGCGTCCCCAATCGCAACCGCGCACCCGCAAATCGTCAGGTGTTAGATCTAACTTCCACACAATTAACTTTCCCGCTTCATCAGAAGAAACAAGCTGATGTGCATCGGGACTGAATCTGACACTGAGGATTTTAGCTTCATGCCCTTTGAACGTCGCAATTTTTTTACCTTTCCGAGTCCAAAATTTGGGGTGCATCTCAGTTTTGCAAATACATCAAGTGGAAAGTTGACCATTGAGATAAGCACAGCGCAGAGAAAGGAT
>NZ_JAUBPW010000093.1:0-23040 GCF_036700965.1 Microcoleus sp. Pol8_D6
GCGATCGCCTGTTGGCATTTTTTGATGGGAGGCTGACATCCCCCAAGACTTGTACAGCGCAAGGTTATTGCCAGCCACAAGCATTTTAGCATCATCCTTGGGGATTCATTCTATAGATTTAGCTAGCCGTAAAGGTGCCAGAGGCGAGTCGAGGATCGGGCGCTAAATTTGCTTGGGCCTTTGGGGGACTTGTTTGAGGCGGAATTTGAACAATTTTTGGCAGGCAAAATGCTGGGATCGCTTCTTTGTTAGGCCCTACAACCTACTTTTTTACAATTACCCACTTTATATCTCCCAAGCGGTTGATGTCCTAGCGATTGCAAGTCATTTATATTGATATGAATTACCCGGACGTACCAGTCCTACTTTTGAGCTAGCCTCTTGAAGGTGGGGCTGGTTTTATCTAACCCTATTACTTCAATTCTCCAATCTAAAATCTACAATCTAAAATCGATTGACTATGGTTGAACCAGTTGCAGAGTTAAATGAACCTCTATCTCTTCAGACTCCAGAAATAGTAGACCCGAAAATATTTCAGCTCGTTCTCTCTGCAAAAACAGCTCTCAAAATTTCTAAAAAAGACGTTCGATCGACCCTGAAAGCCTCAACTTTAGACGGCGTTTTTGCGGCTGTCTTCGAGTCGGCGACTGGCGGCGTGCTGCTTAGCAACTTCTTGCTGCAACTCGGGGCGAGCAGCGTGGAAATAGGTATATTCTCGGCTATTCCGATGGTGGTAAATCTCCTGCAACCATTAGGAGCCTACATCGCAGATCAGACGACCAGCCGCCACTGGTACAACCTATTTGTATTCGGCATGTCGCGGCTGCTGTGGCTGGTGCTGGCGGTGGCAATTGTTTGGGGTTCCCAGCACGCAGACCTCCACCAACTGCTGCAATGGACACTGGTAACAGTCGTAGCAGCTAGCGTGCTGGCAGCTTTTGCCAATTCTAGCTGGTTCAGTTGGATGGCTGCTGTGGTTCCTCAGCGCTTGCGGGGACGCTATTTTGGCTTTCGCAACAGTGCTGTCAGCCTCATCACTTTGCTGGGAGTGCCGTTGATGGGATTGGGAGTTTCAACTTGGGACGGCGGCCCAATTTTGGGCTACGGTATTGTTTTATTGGTGGGTGTTTTGGCGGGAATAATTAGTTTGGGGTGTCAATGCTTCATGGTTGATGTGAATCCCCAGGTATACAAAAAAGATGCACAGAACGATCGACTTACAGAGAAAAAAGCAAAGCAAATAACAGATTTTGTGCCTTCTGTGCTGAAAGATTCTAATTTTTTAATGTTTATTCTTTACTTCAGTGTGTGGACATTTGCTGTTAATCTCAGCGCGCCTTTTTTTAATATCTACCTGCTGAAAGATTTAAGCTTGGATGTTAGTTTGGTAACGATTTACACCAGCTTAAGTTCCGGGGCAAATCTACTGCTGCTGATGTTTTGGGGTAAGTTGGCCGATCGCTGGGGAAATCGCCCTCTGCTAATGGCGGTGGGGCTGGTGGTGGCGGTAACGCCTTTGCTGTGGTTGGGTACGAGCAATTACCCGTTCTCGGTGTGGGTGTGGCTGCCGCTGCTGCACTTGTTGGGAGGAACGACTTTAGGCGCGATCGGGCTGTGTAGTAACAATATTCAAATGGAGATAGCGTCGATCGAGCAACCTTCGACTTATTTTGCGATCGCCGCAGCGGTTTCGGGATTAGCTGGGGCTTTGGGAACTACCGCCGGCGGCTTTCTTGGCGAACTTCCGGGCATGAGTTTGGGATCACTGTTTGCCCTCTCGGCTGCTGTGCGCTTGGTAGGCTTGCTGCCTTTGGTTTTGGTGCGAGAACCTCGTAGCCAGTCGCTGCGGTCGATCCTCCCCACTTTTGGACGTTTCAAATTTAACCGGAGCTAGGAAATTTTTTCACAAATTTACCGATCAAGAAACCAGAAAAGCCCACCGCAGAAAATCTGAGAGTGGCTGAAACAAATTTTAATCCAAAACATAGTCCAAAGCTGCTACTTGTTCGACCCCTAGGTCACCATTATCTTGCAGCTAAAGGAAAAATAGATCAGATATAGCTGTTCTAAAAACTGACCTGGCATAACGTAAATGTGTTTAAATGTTTCTTAGCTAGGGCGTCGGAGCGCTACTTCTGTTAGGAGAATCGAGCATTTTTCCCTAACCAAAGCTACTATTTCACACTCTGAATTTTTTACGTTTTAGCAGAAACGAGCATTTTCTCCGAACCAAACCTACTGTTTAACACTCTAAGTTTTGAAGTTAAGAAATATAAATAAGATTCACATTTTAATACAATAAACTCGACTAGATGGTATTTTGGGACTAATATCCGGAGAATCGAAATAGCTAAAGATTGCCCAGCCAGATAACAATAGGGTCGAGCAAGAAATTAGGAGCGATCGCCTGACGCTATACAAAAACGGGAATTGGCAATTCTCTTGTAACCGATTACTAATGATACCTCGCTATCCAATTTCAGATTCAAAGAGAGAATTTAAAAATGAAACGTTTAATCGTTTGCTGTGATGGAACTTGGAACAAACTAGATACTCAGTGCCCAACTAATGTGGTTAGGCTTGCCCAGGCCGTGAAACGGACAGCCAGTGACGGGGTTCCGCAGATCGTGTTTTATGACGAGGGAATTGGAGTAGACAGTAACAAGATTGTGGGCGGAGTCACTGGGCTGGGAATCGATAAAAATATACAAGATGCCTATCGTTTTCTTTCTTTCAACTACGATCAGGGTGACGAAATCTATCTATTCGGGTTCAGTCGCGGTGCTTATACAGTCAGGAGTCTAGCGGGGATGATCTATTGCTCCGGTCTCCTATCCCGCCGTAACGTTACCATGGCATCACAAGCTTACGAGCTTTACCGTAAGCGAGAGATTTCACCAAAGCATCCGGAAGCAAAGAGTTTCCGCGAAAATTACGGCAAAGATAAGGGCGATCGCGTCCCGATTACCTTGCTTGGTTGTTTCGACACCGTTGGAGCCCTTGGTATTCCTCTTGTACCCGCCTTGAAGAAGTTTGAGGGACAGATCAAAACAAGGTACAAATTCCACGACACCACTTTAAATAAGGATATTGAGAATGCGTTGCACGCCGTTGCGATCGACGAAATTCGCGAAGTCTTTGATGTTACCCTGATGAAGAAAAATCCTGATGCCCCGACCCATAAGCTTCGTCAAGTTTGGTTTCCAGGCGAGCATGGCTGCATCGGCGGTGGTACGCCAGAATACCGCGGGTTATCAGATGCTGTCTTGAAGTGGATGTTGGATCAAATCAGTGACCTTGAATTGAAGCTGGAATTCGAGCCAGAGGCCATTGAGGATATCAAGCCTGATTATAAGGCTTCATTTCAAAACAATCCTGGGTTCTTCAAATTTGCAGGAATCAAGTGGCGCGAGGTGGGGGAGACCATTGAGGATCTTCATGAAAGCGCGATCGAGCGATTGAAAAAACGCCAAGACTATCGGCCTAAAAATCTGCAAAAGATTCTCTCCAAAGTAATTGAAAATATAGAAAAATAATCAAACTTTATCAATCTCTCAGAACCGAACATAAGAAGACGATCTAATCTACCACAATCGAAAGGAGAAGCAATCATGACAAGAGATACATCTAGAGATGGATTCAGCAACAAAGCTTTAGCATATACGTTGACTCATTTCAAACCAATTTGGGATTTAGTTCAAAGTTATGAGCCTCTGAAACGTAAACTAAACAAATTTTTTCTCAATAGTATCATTTACAAACTTCCGACTCGCCCGCTTCCCTATAGCTTAATGGGCTTAGATCCCAAAATTCCAGGGACAGATATTCCCAAGAAAACTGATACCTACATCTCTTGGGATTCACTTACAGACAAGACTTATACTGGGCGACATTTACCTCCCGACCCAGAATTTAACAAAGAAGGGAATTTACCACCACTGGATAAATTAAAGACCTTATTCCAAAAAAGAGACGGAAAAACCATTTATTCAGAAAAATCGACTCTGCTATTTCCCTATTGGGTGCAGTGGTTTACAGATAGTTTTCTCCGGATCGATCAGCAAAACCGTTTCAAAAATACCTCCAACCATCAGATTGATATGTGTAATGTTTACGGGTTGACCCGCAAACAAACAAATATGCTCAGAGGTTTCAAATACGGTAAATTTAAAACCCAAAAACTCAAGCGCAAAGATGGCGTAGAAGAAGAGTATCCACTCTTTTATTATGCCGATCCTGAGCAGGGTATTGTCGATCCTCAATTTGAAGGTCTTCATGCACCCCTTAATGATGAGAAAAGGCAACCCCCCGAAAAGAAAAGCAAGCTATTTGCAATGGGAGTTGAACGGGCAAACGTCCAAATTGGCTATGTCATGCTCAACACTTTATGTATCAGGGAGCATAATCGAATTTGTGATGTTTTGTCCAAAAGCTATCCGGAATGGGACGATGAGAGGCTCTTCCAAACCGCGAGAAATATTCTCATGGTGATTGTTCTCAATATCATTATGGAAGAGTACATTTTCCACATTACGCCCTATAATTTTAGGTTCTTTGCTGATCCTGAAGCTTTTACCAAGGAAAGTTGGTATCGAGAAAATTGGATGGCGATTGAGTTTAGTTTTGTCTATCGCTGGCATAGTGCGGTTCCTGAAACCTTTATCTATGACGGTCAAGAAAAATCCATGTACGATTCCCTCTGGAATAATCAGATGTTAATCGATAAAGGGTTGGGTGCATTGATGGAAGAAAGTTGTTCCCAACCAGGCACTAGAATTGGTTTGTTTAACACACCTGATTTTAAGATCGCAGGAACACCCTATACATTTATTGATGCTACCGAACTAGCATCTGTTAAACTCGGACGGCAGGCGCAGTTAGCCAGTTATAACGATTACCGCGAAATGTGTGGTTATCCCAGGGTGACTGATTTCAATCAAATTACGGGTGACGAATATGCTCAACAGAAATTAAAAGAGTTGTACGGTCATGTTGATAAGATTGAATTCTTTGTCGGATTGTACGCTGAAGATGTCCGCAAAAATTCAGCAATTCCGCCTTTAGTAGCACGGATAATTGGCATTGATGCTTTCTCCCAAGCTTTAACTAATCCTTTGTTATCGCCTAAAGTATTCAATAAGGAAACTTTTTCAGAGGTTGGTTGGGAAATTATCCAAAATACCAAAACAGTGTCTGATTTAGTGAATCGTAATGTTCCTCCAAGCGATCCCAAGTACAAAGTCTCCTTTGATCTTTAAGTTGTAGCTGACGACTAAGACTCAAGTTAGTGGGGGGCGCAAATACACCTGCGCCCTCAAAAATGAGGAAGAAAAAGGCGATTTTTTCGCAAGCGATCGCCTACGGCAATTCGGAAGCAATTGCACCAGCAGTTATACTGTTTAACAGATGCAACGGTTTGTGTAGAACCTTTTTTAGCGATTAACCGAAGGTTATTTATGAGCAAGAAGTTATTTACCGAATATCCCGAACAGGACGAACGCAAATACTACAATCTTTTGGTTGAGCAAGCCAAGCTTCGGATGGATAATCTTTACGGGGATAAAGAGCGGGCGCTGCGAGATACTCACGCCAAAACTCATGCTTGCGTTAAAGGAACTCTGGAAATTTTTGACTTTGATGAGGAAGCGATTAAACGGGAATTGGGCAAACGCGCTTCGTTAAGTTCTTCGCGACTCAATGCTATTTCCCTTAAGCAAGGTTTGCTAGCAAAACCCAAAGAATATCCTGTTTGGTTGCGATTTGCTAACGGGGCTACCAAAGTAGCCAATGATTACGCCAAAGATTCGCGCTCAATTTCAGTGAAAGTGATGGGGGTGGAAGGGGAACGACTGGCCCAAAGCCACGAGTCAAAAACCCAGGACATCATTGTTCACAATTCAGAGATATTTGTGAGCCAAACTATCAAAGACTACTACGGCTTTTTTTCTGCTCTGGTTGAATCACCAGAGACATTGAAAAAGTGGCTAATACGACATCCCAGACACTTCCTAGCGGTCTCGACGCTTACGGGTAGCCGGACTCCGAAGAGTTTGCTAACAGCAAAATATTGGAGCGGTTCACCCTCTGCTTTGGGCCTCAATCCCGATTTCGATCCCTCCCAGCCTGGTCTAGTTCCTGTCGAATATCCTGCTGTAATTAAGTATGGGTTTACTCCGGTTTCATGCAAACCACCGCATGAGATAATTCCCGAACAATCTCGACCGGGAATTCCTAAAATTCCTTTTGTCGATCGCGCTAAAGCCTTGGGTTTAGATCCCAATCAACCAGACAATTATTACCGGGATGATCTAATTCAAGCCTTGGCGAAACCTGATGCCCAATACTGTTGGGATTTTGGCATTCAGTTCCAAACCAGCCTCAAAATGCCGATCGACGATGGCATCAATGTATGGAAGGAAAAAGAATCACCCTTCTTGAGAGTAGGTCGTCTCACCGTCAAGCATCAGATTATTGATTTTGAAAAACAATCGGATTTCAACGAAAACCTGAGATATTCTCCCTGGAACGGCTTAGCAGTTCATCGTCCTGTAGGTGCGATCAATCGGATACGCGGTGTTGTTTACCCGGTTGTAGCGAATTATCGCCTTCAAAAGCGAGGTCTTGTCCACCAAGAACCAACCGGAGAAGAAACATTTTAAGGGAATAATTTTTGTCGGGGACATCCCACCGGAAACGATATTAACAAGCAAAACCTTCAAAAAATCCCATCCCTTTTTAGGGGGTGGGAATGTTGAAAATTATTAATTTTTAGTGATCAGTCCTTAGTCCTCATTATTCAGTAGCAATTAATCAATAACTGGGTTCGTACCCAATTATTAATTATTTTGCTAGCAACCAACTGATTACTAATGACCAACGACTGATGACTAAGAAATTAAGCTTGCCGTGAGTAGTATTCCACCACTAGCAGTTCGTTAATCTGTAGAGCAATCCACTCGCGTTCGATAACGCCGTTAACTTTGCCAACCAGTTTTTGCTTATCAAATTCCAAGTGATTCGGCAAGTGAGCCAAGCCTGGGTCTTTGAGATTAGCTTCTACCATTGTGCGCGAGCGCTCTCTATTTTTCACAGCAACCACATCACCAGGCTTGCACTGATAGCTGGGGATATTGACTTCACGGTCATTGACAGTTATGTGACCGTGATTTACCAATTGTCTAGCGGACGGAATGGTTGGAGCCATTCCCATCCGAAACACAGTATTGTCCAAGCGCATTTCCAAAAATTGCAGTAACACTTGACCTGTGGAGCCCGTGACACGGCGGGCTTTGCGGACGTAACGGAGCAGTTGGCGTTCCGTCACACCGTAATTGAAACGGAGTTTTTGCTTTTCTTGCAAACGAACCGCATACTCAGAGAGCTTTTTGCGGTTTTGACCGTGCTGTCCAGGCGGATAATCTCGTCTGGGGGTTTTGCGGGTTAGACCCGGCAACTCTTTCAGGCGACGGACGATTCTCAATCGGGGGCCTCGATATCGAGACATTTATTTTCCTCTCTAATATCTGTATGCAATTTTATGCAGACTCTATATTATATGTTGGTAACGGTCAAAATTCAAATAAAGATCGATAAAAAAACGATCGACCGCAGCGCGAGCCATAATGTGAGGTAAATTCTGAAGGAAAAGCCGATCGCTTGATCGCCCCAATCAGCCAAAAGAACTCACTACTCGATCTGCCATGCACAACCGCAATTTTTCCCGCACTTCTTCCCCAAAGCCAGCACCGACAGGCTCAAACCCTACCGCGCGCTGGATCTTAGCTCTCGGCACGCAGCTAGCAGCACTCGGTTTGTTGGCAACAGCACTGCCAATCTCACCAGCATCAGCCATCACTATTAGAATCCCTCGCTCTAGGAATCCCTATCGCGTCTGCGCCCTTGAACTAATCGACGCCGGAGTGGGAGCAGAGGCCGCAGCCGCCGCTTGTGCTGATGCGCTCCACCCCCGCGACATATCTAAATGCGCCCTCCAAATCAACCGCAAAACCAATATTTCGGGTGTCGAAGCCCTCTCTAGCTGTCGGCGGGTGAGGCGTCCCAAAGAATTGGCTACTTGCGTAGTGAATATTAACGGCAAAAGTCGAACTCAACCTGCTGATCCCCTGGTAGTGCTCGATGGATGCCGCCGCAGTTTATTACCACAACAGTTTTCTGAATGCGTAGTCGGTTTGAGCGGCAGGCTCGACTTTCCCACTGACAGGTTAATCGCCACTTGTCTTGACCCCAGAGACAGCGTGAGCCAGTTGGACGGACGCCCTGCACCGACGCCTCCTGTGGAGCTAATTTCACCGCCTTCGCCCCCCAATTAATTTGTCAGTTGTTAGTTGTCAGTTGTCAGTTGTTATTTGTTAGTTGTTATTTGTTATTCCACAGCTATTAGCTACTGCCAATCGCCAACTGCCAACTGCCAACTGCCAACTGCCAACTGCCAACTGACTACTTTTTTATAATCAAATGTCAGAAATTTTTGCTCAAATTACAGTCGAAGAATTAGCTTGCCAATTAGCAGAAACCAATGCTGATAAATTGCAGCTTGTAGACGTGCGGGAACCTTACGAAATTGAACTCGCGGCGCTGCCGGGATTTGTAGCTTTTCCGCTGAGCGAGTTTGCCGAATGGTCTGGTGAAATTGATGCTAGACTCGATCGCGACACCGAAACCCTAGTTCTGTGCCACCACGGAGTGCGATCGGCTCAAATGTGCCACTGGTTAGCCACTCAAGGATTTACTAACGTTAAAAATATCGTTGGCGGTATCGATGCTTACTCAATGGTGGTCGATCGAACCGTCCCCCGCTATTAACATCACATCCAGTTCTTAACTATCGTTTTCTTCAGAGTCCGCGCGGGCGGACTTTGTATCTGTATAAGCGAAATATATTTCCCCCGAATTACCTAATTAACAGCAGCGAATCGAAAATTTAAAAGCTTACTCATAGTGAGCCGATCGCGCCCCTGCCTTTTCGAGTCATAAAGAGCCTCATCAGCCGCCATTAGCAGCGTTATCGCATCATTTTCCTCGCTCGGAACAACGCTGGCTATTCCGAAACTAATCGTTACCACAGAATTAGGTAGACCGTCAAGACTCTGCGGGTTAAAAAGAATCTTCAAATCTTTCACTTTTGCTCTAATTTGTTCGGCAACAACCACAGCCGCCGACGCATCAGTTTCAGGTAAAATCACACCAAACTCCTCGCCCCCGTAGCGAGCAGCTACATCAGCAGGCCGCGGGAGCGATCGGCGAATTGTCTGAGCTACCGATCGCAAACACTCATCTCCTGCTTGATGTCCGTAGGTATCATTATATATTTTGAAATAATCGAGGTCGCACAAAATTAAAGATATCGGAGACCCCTCGCGATCCATATGTTTCCATTCCGTTCGCAAGCAACTATCAAAATACCGTCTGTTGCCAATTTGAGTAAGTTCGTCCACATTCACCAAAGCTTGCAATCTTTGATTTTCTTGCTGCAACTCCTCAAAACGAACCACCAATAACTTGTCCTGGCACAAATTTTGCCCTTGAAAATACAGGCGATATAATTCGCAAGACAAACTACAGTTATTTCCCTCTAATTTGACCAGTCCCATGCTCTCTAACTGATAAGCCATCAAAGGTTCAAGGTGAATGCTATTTTTAGCAGCGACAACTTGTTGGAAGGCGGAGGCGAGTTCGGGCTGCTGTTGAATGGCGATCGACTGATTTTGCAAGTAGTCGCTATAAATTCCGCTGTGAGTAGGAGCTGCTGTTAAAAGTTCTGCCAACTTGGCTAGCTCCAGTTCCTGCCATGGTTCATCCCGATCGACTGAGAGGCGATTTTGTTGCAAAATTGCCAGGTGATACAGCGCTAAATGCACTAAATAAGGATGCCCGCCTACCATGTTCATTAATTGCTCGATCGGATCGCTATTGCTCCAATTCAGTCCGTGTCTGCACGCCAAATCTTGAACTTGTTCAGCAGTAAATTCTGATAGTTTAATCGGCATTCCTACATTAAATGGAGATTGATTAAGCCTCAAAGCAATATAAATTTCGGTCGAATGAATGACAACAATGCGGAGTTTTTGCCAAGTTGTGCTAGCGCGAGCTTGTTCATACCAAAAACGGATAATCGAAAGAAAATCTTGAGCAATGTTAGTGCGTTCAAATATGCGATTTATTTCGTTAATCACCAAGATAATGGGACTATCAATTAGTTCGAGCAAATAGTTTTCAAAGTAAATTGTGCAGCTTACCTTGCTGCCCATATCTTCATCCCAGAATTCATCAATATTTGGTTCGAGTTTGAGTTGCCGAGCGACATTGACACAAAGCCAGCGTAAAAATTTATCTAAACTAGCAAAAACCGCTGCGTCGGCTTGCTGAAAGTCTACAGTTACTGTGCGGTATCCACGATCGACTGCCGCGTGAATTATCCGCAGCATCAGCGAACTTTTGCCCATTTTTTTGGGAGCTTTAATGCGAACGAGGCCTCCGGGTTTGCTAATTTCTGCACAGACCAACGCTTCGGCCCCTGAGCGCTCAATATAAAATGGAGAGTCAAGCGGTATGGGGCCGCCGGGAAAATCTAGGTCGGCAACTGTTTGGATCGAGTTTGGTGATTTTTGGAGTCCAGCCATAGTCATTGTGCAAGGCGATACCCTGACTGTATCTTACTGTGCGTCAACCTTTGTCAGGTTAGGAAGTAGACGAGCGGTGTCCAAGATTGATCGACAATCCTACAAAATCTAAGTTTTTAGGGACTTCCCGGAACTGACTTTGCTATAGTAGTGTCACTTTACCCAGTCTCAAACCCTGCTTCAACACGGCTCTGCAGACCGACAAAAATTCGACGGTAGCCCAGACGCGCTCATTCTTGGCCTTTACCTGAAAAATAACTCGTCGGTCGTCGATGTCGCGCAGGAAGAGCCCCTATCTAAGGAGAAATAATCATTGTCACGCCGCTACCTGTTTACCTCTGAATCGGTCACTGAAGGCCATCCCGATAAAATCTGCGATCAAATTTCAGATACGATTTTAGATGCCTTACTGACTGAAGACCCCAAAAGCCGCGTCGCAGCCGAAGTTGTCGTCAACACCGGCTTAATGCTGCTGACGGGCGAAATTACCACTAAAGCTCAGGTAAATTACATAGAATTAGCCCGGAAAAAAATAGCCGATATTGGCTACATCCACGCTGACAACGGCTTTTCGGCCAATAGTTGCTCAGTGTTGGTGGCTCTTGATTCTCAGTCTCCCGATATTGCTCAAGGGGTGAATACAGCCCACGAAAGCCGGGAACAATCGAGTGAAGAGGAATTAGACGCCATCGGCGCTGGCGACCAAGGTTTGATGTTCGGCTTTGCTTGCAACGAAACGCCGGAAATGATGCCTCTGCCGATCAGTTTAGCGCACCGGATTTGCCGTCAACTGGCCGCAGTCCGCAAAACCGGTCAGTTATCTTACCTGCGTCCCGACGGCAAAAGCCAAGTTACAGTCATCTATGAGGACGGCAAACCCGTTGGCATAGATACGATTTTAATTTCTACGCAGCACACCGAAACGATCGGCGACATCACAGACACAGCCGCAGTTCAAGCCAAGATCAAAGAAGACCTTTGGACTGCTATCGTCCAACCTGTGTTTGCCGATATTAGCGTGAAGCCGGATTCAGAAACTCGCTTCCTTGTCAACCCTACCGGCAAATTTGTGGTCGGCGGGCCTCAAGGAGATTCGGGTTTGACGGGCCGCAAAATTATTGTGGATACCTACGGTGGCTATTCCCGCCACGGCGGCGGCGCTTTTTCTGGGAAAGACCCCACCAAGGTAGACCGCAGCGCGGCTTATGCTTGTCGCTACGTTGCTAAAAATATCGTGGCGGCTGGTTTGGCCGAAAAGTGCGAAGTGCAGTTGAGTTATGCGATCGGCGTTGCGCGGCCGGTTAGCATGATGATCGAAACTTTTGGCACTGGAAAAGTTGATGACGATCGCCTTTTGGAAGTTGTGAAGCAGCATTTTGAACTGCGTCCTGCGGGAATCATTCAGGCATTTAACTTGCAGAATTTGCCTGCTGAAAGAGGCGGCCGTTTCTATCAAGATGTGGCGGCTTACGGTCACTTCGGACGCACTGATTTAGATTTGCCTTGGGAGGAAACTGATAAGGCGGAACTTTTGAAAGAAGCTTTGAGCCAGAAGTTGTCTGGAGTAGCTGGATAGTAAAATTATGGGGTGCGCCCAGCGCACCTTATCCATAAATAATATCGGGTGCTACCAACGAATGTAGGGTGCGTACTCCGCACCTTATTTATAAATAATATTGGGTGTTCTTCGGCCCATCTTATCCATAAATAATACCGGGTGCTACCAATCAATAATAACGTAGCGGGTTCAGTACCCACCTTCAAAGAAAAAAAGACTAAATAAATGCGCTTTTTCACACATTTCCAATCAGCAATTCGCAGTTTTGCCTCTTCCCTCCAACAGCGGTTGGCGACGACTGGATTTTCTGCACCAAATCCGGCAACGCTGCCCAGTTCGTTTGCGACTAACAATCCTGGTGGAATTCGCGGCGTTTGGATAACCACCACTGACTCCAAAGTTCTAACATCAAAAGAGCGAACTGCTGAGGCAATGGACTTTCTCGCCGATACGGGATTTAATACCGTTTTTCCTATAATTTGGAGCCAGGGTTATACGGCTTATCCTTCTCAGATAATGCGAGAAAACTTTGGGATGGAAATTGACTCGCGCTATCAAGGTCGCGACCCTTTAGCGGAAATATGTGTTGAGGCCAAGAGAGTTGGTTTAAAAGTGATTCCTTGTTTTGAATACGGATTTGTGAGTTCTTACAATCGCAAGGGCGGTCATTTGCTGGCGAAAAAACCTGAGTGGATTGCCCGTGATGCCAGCGGCAATTTACTTAAGAAAAATAACTTTGACTGGATGAATTCTCTTGACCCGGAAGTGCAAAACTTTGTGCTGGGGTTGATGCTGGAAGTTGCTAAGAATTATCCGGTAAACGGCGTTCAAGGAGACGATCGCATTGCGTTTCCCGTAGAAGGCGGTTACGACGAAAAAACGGTTAAACGCTATCGAGAAGAATGCGGGAGAGCCGCACCATCGGATTGTAAAGAACAACATTGGGTGCAGTGGCGCGCTGATATTATTACTGAGTTTGTGGCTCGTTTATACCGAGAAGTGAAAGCGATTAATCCTGATTTGTTGCTATCAATGTCGCCGAGTCCTTATGACTGGGGGCTGGTGGAATATTTGCAAGATTCTAAAGCTTGGGTTGACAAAAATTTGGTGGATCTGCTTCACCCGCAGTTTTATCGCCGCGATTTTAATGCTTACAAACAATTGGTCGATAAAATGATGTCGGGACAGCTTAGCGGGCAGCAAGTAAAGTGCGTGTCGCCCGGTATTTTGTTGACGAATCGAGGCAGCAAATATAGCATAACTCCCGAACTGTTGTTGCAAGTAATTGCTTACAACCGCTCTTGCGGCATTCAAGGAGAAGTGATGTTTTTTTACGAAGGTTTGCGAGATAACGATAACGCTTTGGCTAAGGTTTTGAAAAAAGGGCCCTATGCTCGTTGAGAGATTGTCCCGCCATCAATCTGTTTTCGGTTGGCTGCCGTCAACTGCGCCGATCGCTATTCCAAACCAAGTTGGTATAAAATAAGATGTGGCACCATTCTCCATAAGCTTTGATTAACAGGCAAGATGCCTATTCCACAAAGAGTGAATTTTCTTGGGGAACAGGCATCTTGCCTGTTGCTGACCATGGTGCAAGATGTGAGTATAAAATGATATAGCAGAGCTAGGCTAGTTAAAAACCCAGCAATGCCAAGCAGCAAGCGCTACTCGTTGTCACGCCGATCCCCCAAACAGACCCCATAATTAATAATTGGGGAGTTGCAAAAATAGTGGAATAAGACATATTTTAGAAGTGGTGCAAGCTTTTTTTTAGAAGTAGCGTTTTGTAGACGCCATATTTTTTAAAGACAGTTTAAAAGAGCAATCTCAACCGCTCGCCAAAATATTAGGATAAATCAGTGACCTCAGCAGCAAGCCTCATCGAACAGCTACCCCAGCTCAGCGATGCTCAATTTCATCAAAAATATTTGAAACAAAAACAAGGGATGCGAACCTTGGCGACTATATTGCCGCAAGTAGAACAGCAAAGTCTGGCGTTGCGGGCAGTAAAATTAGCTCTAAAAGTAAATTTAAAACTCGGCTCGAAGCTAGCAGGAACGGTAAAGCCAGAATTTCAAATAGCCACAATAAAATTAATCGACAAAATCCCCACTTCGCCGCTGCTCAAAATTCAACTGTTGGCCCTCACAAGTTCAGATATGGCAATTCCGATGCTGGTGGCCGCATTGAACCACAAAGAAAGTGCAGTGCGCCTGGATGGGATTCGAGCGATCGGAAAAATAGGCACCGAAGCAGCAGTAATTGAATTAGCCCGATCGCTCGAATCCAAAGATTCCCAAATCCAAGCTTGGGCCGCTTGGGCTTTAGGAGAAATTGACTCGAAATTAGCCGCCGTAGCACTGCTCAAAGCCATCAAACACCCAGAGTCGAGGGTGCGCGCCTGGGCTGTTTGGGCCTTGGGCAAAATTAACCCGAAAACAGCCGTCCCCGCGCTGCTCAAAGCCCTCAAACACCAAGATTCGGAGGTGCGCTGGCGGGCTGCCGTCAACTGCGGGAAAATCGCCGTCTCTGAGGTAGTTCCCGGGCTGCTGAATGCCCTCAGAGACGAAAATCACATCGTCCGGGCTAGGGCCGCGGCGGCTTTGGGGAAAATCGGCGATTGTGAGGCAGTACCCGGCTTAGTAGAATTGCTTCACGACGATCCCGACTCCTATGCAGTTTCTTTGAGGGCCGCCGAGGCCTTGGGACAAATTGGCACGGAAACGGCTGTGGCCGGGCTGGTGCAAGCCCTCAACCATGACGACTCAGACGTGCGTGGCAGTGCAGTTTCTGCCTTGGGGGAAATCAGCAGCGAGGTGGCTATGGTAGCCGTAATCGGGTCGCTCTCGGATCGAGATATTTTCGTGCGCGGCAGGGCGGCGGTTGCCCTGGGGAACATCAATACAGAGGGAGATGCTAAATTGCCCAAAATGGTGGTCGCGGGACTGGCGAGTGCAATTGGCGACACCGAATCTTATGTGCGGTGGAGAGTTGCTGCTGCTTTGGGGGAAATTGGGACAGAGGAAGCTGTGGCAGGTTTGGTGCGGTTGCTGGGGGACGAAAATTCTGGAGTGCGCCAAAAAGCTGTTAAATCCCTCGGTCAAATTGGCTCAACGGCTGCTATTGTTGCTCTGGAAACAGCTTTAAATCGCGAATTTGCTGACGTTCGGGCGCTGGCTGTCCAATACTTGGCGGATGTCAACACTGAGGCAGAAACAGTTGATTTTGATCCCTCTGTTTCCCCAGATTTGTCGGGTGAAAAATTGCCGAAAATCCTGATTGCTTCGCAAGTAGAAGCCAGTGAATACATTGTCGATCGCGCTGTGGGGCGCCAGATCAAATACCTGATATCGATCGGCAGTCCGGGTGTGCCCGAACCCAAAACTTTTCATCAAATCCCGAACCGAATGTGTCTGGAGTTTAACGACCTCGACACCCCCGTTGACGACCCCGATCAAATCTTGCCTAGCCTTGAGGATGTACTGAAAATTATTGACTTCGCCCTCAAAATGTCGTCGCCCAGAGGCAGTTTGCTGATCTGCTGCCAAAGTGGCATCAGCCGTTCAACGGCCACAGCTTTAACTGTTTGTGCTGCGCTGTTGGGTCGCGGCAAGGAACGGGAAGCTTGGGCGGTTGTGCTTGCCGCCAGACCCCAAGCCAAGCCGAATCGCTGGATGGTACACTTGGCCGATGAAGCTTTGGGTAGAGACGGTAAGCTAGCACTGGCGATCGAATTGACTACCGCAACTCCAGAACTCGCAATCGCCAACAGTTGACCTGCAGAAAGCGGGTTTCTTTTCGCAAGCCCTACAGTTATACTCAACTAACGACACTTCACCTCAGACTTGTCTTTGCGGGGCAACGATGCCAAAAGTCGATCGCCAGGGTGCAAAAGTTTGATCGGCTGCTGCATTTGTGACATTCTGTGCTAGGAAGTTGTCGGATGCTCAACAAAAACCGTTAAGCAATCGTCGCATTGCTGGCAGCCAAAGTCCAAAGCGAAGGAATCGGGTGCATTGTCAATAGACAATATTAGCTTTGGGCTACTCACAGGCAAAACAGGTCGGAGAGAATTTTCTGCCTGTAACATTCCACGCAGGGATAATTCACTGCGGGGATAAAGTTTTATTTTTTTTTGCCTGCTGCAGACTTTTACGAGTCGAAAAAGTAATTTGGCAACAGTCCTCAACAGCCTAATTATCTCTTAGACATCAACCGAATTTAAGTTTCTCCTCTGACTCGACCAGAGTTTCAGATGCTTTTTCGCAGATGTCTATCGTCAAATAGACAAGCTTTTCCGTTTGGAGAACTTAAGATCGTGATAGATTTTAACAGAATACAGGGGTTGCATATGTCAAAAATTAACTTGCTAAAAAAAACAGGACACGAAGCAAGTTTCTCGGTTGCCGTTTGGGAAGACGAGGGGGAATTGAATCCAGACTTAGAACCATTTAACCCGCCGAAAAAAAACGTGAAAACGCGAAAGGTTAACCAAAAAAATACCAATTTAGGTAAACAGATGCCAGTTTTTATTTCCGGAGAAGTGGCTTCTATAGAGACCGTGAAGAAAAAAAAAGCCAAACATGATTTTGTAGAAAGATTATCCTTAAAAGTCAGCCAAAGTTGGCCATCTAAAATTGGCGGTTTGCCTATCCATCAAAAAATTGGCTACGGGTATTTGCTGGCAATAGGAATCGGCTTTCTTGGCTCGCTGAGCGGACTGGTGATTGCCGATTACTACCAAGGACAAGGATTAAAGCAATTCAATGATGCTCATCTACAAGCGCAATTGCTCGGCAATTTTAAAGATGCAGCGCTGGCGGCCCAATTGCAGGGTTCACAGCTAGATTCTTTTGTAGATAATTCGACCAAGCTAAAACAGCAAGAAGAGCAGTTGGTTAAGAGTATTGTTAAGGCGAAAAATCTGCGGTTGCGTATAGAAAAGTTTGTCGACAGCCAACCCGCTTGGCTGGCAGCAAAACCGGAAGTTCTCAAGTTTTTGCTGCAAGATTGCACAAAAAAATTAGAAGCATACGCCGATACTCTCCAGTCAACCTTGCAGACAATCCAGCAATCGCAACTATCCCCTAGGGAGATAGAGTCTGCCAGAAAATTGCTCGCCATCGAAAGTGGAGAAGGTGTAAAACAGCTCAACAACAGCCTTGAGGAATTGAGCAAAATCCTCGATATTGCCCAGCAGCAAGAAGGCCAAGGCGGTGAAGTGATGGAAGACGCCCAAGGAATGGAAAAAGCCATAATTATTATTAGTATGCTGCTGTCGGTAGTGGTGGCTGGAATGGTAGCTTACCGGACGAGTCGGGCGATCGCCAAACCTGTGATCAGCGTCACTAAGGTGGCCGAACAAGTAGCCGCCGAGTCTAATTTTGACTTGCGAGCCCCCGTCACGGCACAAGGCGAAATAGGCTCTCTGGCTGTCTCTCTCAATCACCTAATCGAGCGGGTTTCGGAACATACAAAAGAATTGAAACAAGCTAAGGAAGCCGCCGTCACCGCTAACACTGCTAAAAGCCAGTTTTTAGCAAATATGAGCCACGAATTGCGGACGCCTTTAAATGCGATTATCGGCTACAGTCAACTACTTTCAGAAGATGCCCTGGATGCGGGATTTGATGAGTTTGTACCCGACTTGCACAAGATTCAGAAAGCCGGCACGCACCTGCTATCTTTGATTAACGATATCCTTGATTTGTCAAGAATTGAAGCGGGGGGTATGAAACTCGAAATCCAGGAGTTTGACATCGAATCCCTGGTTGACAATGTTGCGAGTGCCGCGAAACCGTTAGTAGAGAAAAATGGCAATGTTTTGGAGATTGAGTGCGATCGAACTGTGGGCATAATGCACGCAGATTTCAAAAAAGTCCGGCAGGTTTTGATACATCTGCTTAGTAATGCTGCGAAGTTCACCAAAAACGGCAGAGTGAAACTGAGTGTCAGGCGCATTGAAGGCAGTGGCAAATTGAATACAGCAGATCGATCGGCGATTGACGATTCAATGGCTGCCGATGAAACTCTTTCTGGCGCGATAGCTTGTCCCCTGCTGAATGTTCAAGACTCGGATTGGATTTGTTTATCAGTTAAAGATACCGGAATAGGAATGTCGGAAGAACAACAGCACAAATTGTTTGAAGCTTTTGTGCAAGCTGACTGTTCAACAACGCGACCGTACGACGGCGCCGGGTTGGGGCTGACACTTAGCCGCTACTACTGTCAGATGATGGGCGGGGAAATTTTGGTAGAAAGCGAAGAGGGAAAAGGGTCTATTTTCACTGTTCGTATACCAGCAGGAAACGGGTGATGTAATTTTGGGGTGAGAGATGTAGGGGGGTAGGCAGAGGGGCGAAAATGTATGTTTCAAACCTCTGGCTTTATGTCGAAATGCTTTAGTCTTGTCAGTGGGGGCGATCGCACTCTATTAATTCTAATTGGTTATTTTGCCAATTCAAACAGCACAAACCGCTTACTCCTGAGCTCCAACCTAAGTCTATGCCGATAAATTTCATTTAGTATTATTTAACCGCGAAGACGCGTTCGGCGAAGCCGTTCCCGAAGGGTAGGACACGAAGGAAGAATCAGGAAGAAGAAGCAACAAGTAGATAATCTTCTACGGGGAAGAAAGTAAAAGATCGATCGCACGCACTGCACTCAATTTTTATCTTGTTTCTCATCGGATGGTGGGGACTGTTTTTGCATTTGTTTTTGGCGTTCTCTCACCGCTTGTTCCAAAATGAATGCTGACAAGCCGCTGATTGAACGGCGTTCTTCATTTGCCCACTCTTGAAGTAGGTCATAGATTCCTTCTCCGATGGAGGTTGATATGCGTTTAGACATTAGAGGTTAATTGTTTCTTATTTAAGCAGATCGTCATTGTCGAGTATCTTAGACAACTTTGTCGAATGTGCAGCATGACAGTGTATAATGCTGCATTATGCGCTATATTCTTAGATAGTCAAAAGCCAGCGCTGAACTTTTGCAGGGCCCGCGCTGGCTGATGGTTCTCCAAATACAAGGAGACAATCCACATAAAATTGGAGACTATTACTATGGTAAAGCCTGTGAGCGACGGCAGCGAATATAACCGCGGCTATCAACAAGCTTTGAATGATTTTGGCATCACGCAACTGCTGTCGGGTATCCGCAGCTACTCTGATGAGGATTTTGAGGCTGATCGCGCGCGAATGACTGGGCCAGAGATCGAAAGCTTTGCGGTGTTTCTGATTCTGCGCGTCGGGGCGAATCTCAAAGGAAGTACGATCGCCCGCTACCTCAACACTCTCAGAAAAGCAAATTCTCCGACGATCGCCGATCGCCCCGCGATCGAACTCAACCCAAATTCGCGAGGGAAAACACCTGAAAAGTCAAAGGGGGGCGATCGCAATTCTTGGGCGATCGTCCGAATTTTACCGAATGCTGAGCACTATACGATCGCACGTTTTGTGAACCGCCAAGATGCGGACGAGCGGCGGAGGGCATTGTGTCGGTTTATTCCGGGGGGTGTGTTTGAAGTTGTGTGCGATCAGGCTTAATCAATAAACACTTCTGGACGGTGACAATTGTAGTCTCTCAGCAATTGAAATCGCTTTTGCCTCTTACTCGTATGTGGCGAAGCGCCCCTGGAATGCGAGTAAGAAGTCAAACTACACAAACTCTCGTCCCAGCAGAGTGGGACTGAAGAGTGAAGAGAATATTTAAGCGGGATATGGAAGATTGCTCGCTGCTATCATAATACCTAGATACTGTAAAAAAGCGATGGCTGCCAAAGACCGATTCCATGATGCTGTTAAACAAGCTCTCTTGAAGGAGAAGTGGGTAATTACGGCAGATCCGCTGATCCTCAAGATAGATCAGGTGAAGTTTGAGGTCGATTTAGCAGCAGAGAAAGTCTTTGCCGCTGAAAAAGCTGGACAAAAGATTGCTGTTGAAATCAAAAGTTTTTTGAATCCATCAGCGGTGACAGACTTTCATTCAGCGTTAGGACAGTTTTTGAACTACCGCTTAGGATTGCAAATGACCGAACCAGACAGAACTCTATATCTGGCAATTCCTCTCGATATATTTGAATCCTTTTTTCAAGAACGATTCACTCAGGAAGCTGTCAGACTGTATCAAGTGAAGTTAATCGTCTACGAGCCGATGCAGGAGGTAATCATCGAATGGAAAGAATAGAGCAGTACCGCCAATTTATCCGCCAGTTGCTAACCACTCATGCCACACCAGAGCAAAATTCAGAATTGGATGTTGAATGTCAGCTTGTGTTCGATACAGAACAAGATCATTACCAAATTTTAGACGTTGGTTGGGAGGGATACAAGCGGATTTATAACTGTTTCATTCACTTAGATATCAAGGATGGTAAAATCTGGATTCAACGCAATATGACAGAAGCCGATCTTGGGCAAGAATTAGTCGAGATGGGAGTACCCAAAGAGGATATTATTTTAGGGTTACATCCACCTTACAAGCGTCCATATACTGGCTATGGAGTTGCTTAGGAAATGCGTAAGGTTCCCCGCCGGAGTAGAAAAACCTGTTGAAATCGAAATAATCAATGTCTGACGCACCGTATAAGTTAATTTAACTGTCTAACGATTAGCATCGAGACTATTTTGGCATCGAATCAACCAGCCCAGACTTTATTTAGAAGGTTGAGAAGGTTGGGGACTTACAATTAACAATTGATCGCCGGATTGACTTTGTTGAATGGCAATCACGGGCGGGCGAGCGTTAGGGTCTTTTTGCTGTTCATTTGTTAAAGCCGGAAACAGATAAATCCAGTTCCCTCTCTCCAAAAGCAACCGCCAAACTCTAGGGTCTTTGGGATTATTGATATCAGTATAATCTCTTTTGCTCAAATCTGCAAATAGACCTGCATCGCCGATCGCCTTAAATCCTTTGGGGTCTAGTCGGAGTGTTGGATCGTCGAGTTTTCTGCCCAAAGAAATGTTGTCTTGCTTGGCGATTAAGGCAACTGCGGGTAAAGAGGAATTTTCCCCGGCATCGCGTCGGGCATCGGCAATACCTTGGTGGTATGCTGACCAGAATAAAACTAGCAATACCCAACCGACGATGATAATTTCGTCAACGAGCGATCGCAATAATTTGATGGAGTTAAACCTATTGACATTAAATTGTTGCCAAGAGTTCAGGATGCGGTAAAGCCACGGGAATCTTCTGGCGTAAGTAGAGGAAAGCCACCGTGTAATTGTTCCATTAATTTTAGCAGCAACTGTCTTGTTTATACTATTAACCAGCCACAAACTGAGGTAAATCGCCAGGGCTGTCAGCAGAAGGGCGATCGCACTTTTGAATATGCTTTTTCCGCCAGCGAAAAACACCTGAAGCGGCACCATAAAAAACGATTCGACGGGTAAATCGAGAGTCGTTACCTCTAGCTGAAAGAAGGAAAAATAAGACCAGCGATAAATCCAGCCCGTGAAAAACAGGGCAGCACCAAGCAAGCCAAAAACACTGGCTAAGTTGCCTAAAATATTCGATTCGGGGGTAGATTCTGGAGTTGGGAGCACGGATTTACCCTCAAGGGACTGAAGTATGCGTTTATAATGGTAGCGGGTTAACGCTTACCCTTGAAAGGAGTTTAAGGAAGTATGAAACGCAGAACACTTTCTTTTCTAGTTGTAGCACTTTTTACAGTAACGGCGAGTATGGCTGCACGAGTTAATGCCACCAGTCAGGAAGTCCAGAAACGCAATTTGCCATCCGTACAAGCACAGGCTAGCGCCAGCCAGCCCATACCCGTAGCGTTGCCGACGCAAGCGGAAATTGTGATGAAAGGGGGCGAAAAAAGAGATGGTAGAGTTGTAGAGATTGATGAGAAAGGGCAAAAATTATGGATACAGGGATCTAGGGAAAAGCGATCGCTCCCCTTGAGTCAAATTGATAAAATAGTATTTCCCAACAATGCGGTGGTTTATCGAACTAATGGGGGGCAGTTTATTAGGGGGGAAATTGCCACAGCGACAAGGATTCAAGCGAAATGGAACGGTATTCCCATCAGCGCTTTTCGATTGATAGATGCTGTTAAAGGTCAAGCTGAGGTGAAATTGGAGCCGCCTGTGGTGAATCGGGGGCAATTGCGGGGGATTTTAGGAGTTGCAAAAGATCGGCAATTTGTTGTTGATGAAATGCAGTTTGATGTGCAGAAAAAGACGATGACAATTTCAGCAACTCCGTATTAATTTTCTGGTATATCTCGTTCTCAGGCTGAGTCCGTCGGGGGTTCAAACCCCCGCCGGACTATTGCAACAGGTGCAAGATATCAGTTGTAATAGACTTTTGCTAAAAGTGCGATCGCTTCAAGACCCCTTATACTACAATTAAGAGCAAAACTCTTTTGGTGAGAACCGATGGAAACTATCAATATCAAAGAAGAAGCCCGGAGCTTAATCGATCGATTGCCTGAAAACTTTACTTGGTCTGACCTAATATCCGCAATTTATCTCAGACAAAGGAGGCAATCTCAAACAATTCACATTCAAGGCATCAAACCAGAAGTTGAACCAGAAACTTTAGATGAAGTTGCAGAATCTTCGCCTAAACGCAGCCGATTTGGGAGCGATCGAGGACTAATTACAACTTCTGATGACTTTGATGAGCCGCTGGAGTTGTTGCCATCACCGCTGGTCGATCGCTTGCTGAAAAAAGCTAAAGAATTGACTAAAGTATCCGCCGAACTAGATGAAATTATTGCTAAGATTGAGAAAGAACGCCATATCGATCGACCTCATAATTTGGTAGTGGCCAAGAAGTAATGATGGTAAGATAGTAGCCTTGATAAGTTTTTTGTGAACTATGCCGAATTGTCCC
>NZ_JAUBPW010000143.1:0-3551 GCF_036700965.1 Microcoleus sp. Pol8_D6
ATGATTGCTGTATTTGGTTGTCAATGTTCGGATGATGTTTCTATTATTAACGGTGTTGTTAAGGTTTGTAAAGGGGTTTGACGACAGTTAAACTGATGACTGTGATTAGGAAAGCTGATGAAAGGAGAGAGATGGCCGTAGCTTGCGGGGCCCGACGCCATCGTCAGAAGTTTTGTTAAGAAAGTTGAGGGTTTTGCTTTCTGTGGGTCCGCTCGTGATACCTTTCTAAAACCTGAAAGCGGGAAAGTCCGGTGCAATTCCGGCGCTGTGCCGCAACTGTAAAAGTCAGAATGCCGATTTCGGGGGCGCTTTGTGGGCGTTTACTTTTGGATTCCCTGCGTAGCACGGGGAGGAGATTATTTGTTAGCTTTGACTGATTTGCCGACTTGTCCGGGTTTATTTTACGGTTCCCAAGCCCGAGACGGAGTTTTATCGAGAATGCGGATTCCGGGGGGAATTTTAAAGGCGCAGCAGTGTCGGACGATCGCCGATTTGGCGGATCAATACAGTACCGGCTGTTTGCAAGTGACAAATCGGGCAAATTTGCAAATCCGAGAAGTGAACTCGGAAATTGCCCCGGAAGTCTGGAACCGCTTGCAGGAATTGGGGATAGCGTCTCGCCGCGTTGAAGTTGACCCGATTCGCAATATTATGGCAAGTCCGACAGCAGGGATCGATCGCCAGCAGTTACTGGATACTCGCCCGCTAGTCAAAGCTTGGGATGATTACCTGCAAACACATTCCGAGTTGTCGGAACTTTCGCCTAAGTTCAGTATTGGCTTCGACGGCGGGGAATCGGTTTCGATCCAGGCTTTACGCAACGATATTTTATTAGCTGCATACGGTCGTTCAACCCAATCAGGAATCGTTTTTCGGCTGCATTTAAATGGCGATACAGGAATTTTAATCCAAGAATCGCAATGTATTTCAGTATTAGCCGATCTCGCTAGCACTTATCTTGAATACACCAAAAATAGACCTCGAATTGATGGCAAAAAACCGCGTTTGCGTCACCTGCTGGCAGATTGGGGCGCTGAAAGTTATCTAGAAAGGGTACAGCAGAATTTACCATTTTCATGGCAATTCACATCTTGCACCTTTCCCAAAAACAGCCAAGATGCCTCATCTGAAAAATCCCTCCCCCATCACCGACATCTCGGCATTCATCCTCAACGACAGTCCGGTTTCTCCTACATGGGAATTGCACTGCCTCTCGGTAGGCTAGAATCAAAGCAACTGCGGAATTTGGCGAATTTAGCCCAAAAGCTAGCCAGCGGTACCCTGAGACTTACGCCGTGGCAAAATCTGCTAATTTCTGATATCCCCAACTCCCAGCTTTTTGAGGTAAAACAGCAAGTCGCCGATTTGGGATTGCACTCATCGGCGACTCGCCTAGATTCGTGCTTGGTGGCTTGTGCCGGCAGCAGTGGCTGTGCGTCGGCGGCGACAGATACTCAAGGTCACGCCCTAGCAATGGTGAGGGATTTAGCGCAAAAATTGACGATCGACCTGCCGATTAACATTCATTTCAGCGGTTGCCAAAAGTCCTGCGCCCAGCACCAGCCAATTGATCTCACGCTGGTGGGAATTCAGATTGAGCGAGGAGACGAGACGATCGAAGGTTACGACATTTATGCGGGTAGAAAAGATTTGCCCTTCGGGCGACCAATTTTTCCGGCGGTGAGTGCGGCCGAGATGCCCGGTGCGATCGAGGGAATGTTGCAGGTATATCAGCGGTTTCGAGAGCCTTTGGAGTCATTTGGTGAGTTTGTCGATCGGCAGGCGATCGACCAATTACAGCAGTTATTCAGCGCCGAAAATCGGACTTTAACGTGAAAAAATATCCCATTAAAACTGACAATTTTTAATTATTTCTCTTTGTATCTATCTTGAGATTTCTTCCTTCGCGTCCTTTGCGCCTTCGCGGTTCATTCAAAAAATCTATTTCACAAATCCCACAAAATTCCCATAGCAGTTGTAAACAATGATTGACTACATTCGAGACGGAACAGAAATCTACATTAAATCCTTCGCCACAATTCGAGCCGAAGCAGATTTGTCAAGCTTGCCACCCGATTTAGAATCGGTAGCCGTGCGACTAATTCACAGTTGCGGCATGACTGATATTGTCACCGATTTAGCAGCTTCGCCCGGTGCAGCCACCTGCGGACGCCAAGCCCTCGCCGCAGGCGCGCCGATTCTGTGCGATGCCCGGATGGTGGCCGAAGGCATCACTCGCAAACGCCTTCCCGCTGACAATCCGGTGATTTGCACTCTCTGGCATTCCGAAATCCCGGAATTGGCCCGGCAAATGGGAAATACTCGATCGGCCGCGGCCCTTGATTTATGGCTAGACAACTTACAGGGTGCGGTTGTGGCCATCGGCAATGCCCCGACTGCTTTGTTCCGACTGCTGGAAATGCTGGATGCCGGAGCACCCAAACCGGCTTTAATTCTGGGTTTCCCGGTAGGATTTGTGGGGGCTGCCGAATCCAAAGCCGAACTTGCCGCCAACAGTCGGGGAGTGCAATTTATTACGTTGCACGGGCGGCGCGGTGGCAGTGCAATGGCAACGGCGGCCGTGAATGCGTTAGCGAAAAAGGATGAATTATGACTAAGGCTACTGGTAAATTGTACGGTTTGGGTATTGGCCCTGGCGATCCAGAGTTGATTACTTTGAAAGCTTATCGGATTTTGCAATCGGTGCCGGTGATTGCCTATCCGGCGATGGAAAATGGTAAGGTGCTGGCGCGGGCGATCGTCGCAGATTATCTGCGCCCGGAGCAAATTGAGATTCCGATGCCGTTGCCTTTTAGTCCGACACGATCGTCTCAACCTTATTATGATATTGCTGCCGAGAAAATTGCCGCACATCTGAGCGAGGGACAGGATGTGGCGGTGCTATGTGAGGGCGAACCTTTTCTCTACGGCTCATTTATGTATCTATTCAACCGTTTGTCGGGGAGATTTACGACGGAAGTTGTGCCGGGAATTTCTTCGACAATGGCTAGTGCGGCTGCGCTGGGAGTGCCACTGACTTATCGTAACGATGTGTTAAGTATTATGCCTGCGACGCTGGATGCTGAGGTTTTGCGCGATCGACTGGCGGTTGTTGATGCTGCTGTGATTATTAAGCTGGGCCGGCATTTTGCGAAAGTCCGGGACGTGCTGATTGAGTTGGGACAGTTCGATCGATCACTGTATATAGAACGCGCAACTATGCCGAATCAGCGAATTCGGGCGATCACAGATGTCGATCCCGCTGAAGTTCCCTATTGGGCTCTCATTATGATCCCCAGCCAGCAGAAGTCTGTATCTTAATATTTCCATGCCTGAAGGCGACGCGCTTCCAGGCTTTACCTACTTTTTTGTGCATTCTTACCTCTTTATCCAGTTTTCTTCATATTGATAACTTAAGCTTATAAATTTCATTAGTTAATCTGTTGTTAAAAAACTTTACAAACCTGAGAATATGCTTTATGTTTATTTACATGGCGGAACACAAAGCCGTCACGAACATTGAAAACCAAATAAAGCAATCATAAACAAAT
>NZ_JAUBPW010000094.1:0-23011 GCF_036700965.1 Microcoleus sp. Pol8_D6
ATGTCCACTGGAGGGGCAGCGATGAAGGCGATGATGTAGCAGATGGTGGCGCTGAGCAAGGTAGGAATCATCAAGACGCCGAACCAACCTACATAAATGCGGTTGTCGGTTGATGTTACCCACTCACAAAAGCGTTCCCAGACATTGGCGCTTTCGCGTTGCTGTAAGGTTGTTGTCATTTGTTTATGATTGCTTTATTTGGTTTTCAATGTTCGTGACGGCTTTGTGTTCCGCCATGTAAATAAACATAAAGCTTTTATTTCAGTTTGTAAAGGTCTTTTAAGAACAGTTTTTCTTATATGTGTCATAAGTTATGCTTTTTAAAAGCCATAAGGCTTGCTATATAAGGAGTTGAAAAGCTGAATGCGGAATTGGTGGACGATCGCCCACGAAAGAAGAATACTCATAATCTACCTAAGCAACGAGATTCCGGGCTTGCACCAGTGTTAAGATAGATGAAGGGTTGCGATCGCCAACCGCAAAACTCGCACTGCACAGATATATGTTGTTGCGTAAGTCCGATCAATAAAAATCCCAAGGAATGTCCCGCAACGTCACCTACAGCCCTGCTTATACTCTGGTTCCCACTTACGAGTGTTTTAACCGCTGCACCTATTGCAATTTTCGGGCTGAACCGCTGCAAAGCCCTTGGCTAACACTCGCAGAAGCCGAAAAACAGCTTTTGCTCCTGCAAACTCAAGGTGTAATTGAAATTCTCATCCTCAGCGGCGAGGTACATCCTCACAGTCAACGGCGAAAAGCTTGGTTGCAGCGGATTTACGATTTGTGCGAACTGGCACTTGCTTTGGGATTTTTGCCGCATACTAATGTGGGGCCGCTCAGCTTTGAGGAGATGGCACTGTTAAAAGAGGTAAATGTATCGATGGGGCTGATGCTAGAACAGCTTGCCTCACATTTGTTACAAACGGTTCACCGACACGCACCGAGTAAAGTGCCGGCGCTGCGGCTGCAACAGTTAGAATGGGCTGGGGAATTAAAGATTCCGTTTACAACTGGTTTGCTGCTGGGAATTGGGGAAAGTGAGGCAGATTGGATTGAGACGCTGGAGGCGATCGCCCGCATTCATTCGCGTTACAATCACATTCAAGAAGTTATCCTCCAACCACACAGTCCGGGAAATCAGCAAAGTTGGGACGGTGAAGTTTTTGATGCTACAAAAATGCCCGAAGTAATTGCGATCGCCCGCAGCATTTTACCATCTGAAATCAGGCTGCAAATTCCACCCAATTTAGTTGCACAGCCAGACATATTACTTGCTTGTTTAGAAGCAGGTGCTAGAGATTTAGGAGGAATCGGGCCGCGGGATGAAGTTAATCCCGATTATCCTCACCTGCAACACCAAACTTTAACAGAAATTTTAGCAGCATCGGGATGGGAACTCGTAAAGCGTTTGCCTGTTTATCCTCAGTACGATAAGTGGCTGCCCCAGACATTGCAAACTGCTGTTAAACAATGGAGAGTTAGTCCTTAGACCTTCTTATTTCTTAAGTGTCCCTCTGCTGCGACTTCGTTTGTGTAGAATCCGTTTCAACCGCCGAGTAATAAAAATAAACTCTTGAGATTTTAAATCAAAGAACCGCCTCCATCAATCCAGACTTCAGTACCTGTGATGAAGCTGGAGGAATGTGATACCAGAAATAACACTAATTGGGCGACTTCTTCGCTAGAACCTGCCGTATTATCAGTCAAAGGAATCATATCTTGAATGGAATCAGGCGGGACTGGAATGCGATCGAGATGGCGCTTAACAGTGCTTTCCTCAATAGCAGTTAGCACCCCGCCCGGACAGATCACATTGACTCTAATTTGGCAGGCTGCGAGTTCTAGCGCCAGCATTTTGGCAAAGGCTACTTGGGCAGCTTTTGAACAAGCGTAGGCCGTGGCACCAACTTTCCTGAAACTTCTGGTGCCATTAATCGAGGATGTAATTACAATTGAACCTCCTTGTTTTTTCAGATGAGGAACAGCATACTTAACAGCCAAAAATGTTCCTCTGAGGTTGGTGTTAATTGTCCGATCCCACTCATCGGGTTCTATCTCATCTATCGGCGACCATACACCGTTAATACCCGCATTTGCAAACAAAATATCAATTCTTTGATATTCATCAAAAATTGTTTGAAACGCTTTTTGCATTTGCTGAGAATCTCCAACATCTGCGGCAATAGCCAGACCGCAGCCTCCTTCCTTGACCAACTGGCGGACGGTTTCTTGCCCTGTTTCCAAAATGTGATCGATAATAGCAACTTTTGCGCCTTCCTTGGCCATTAAAATTGCTGCTGCACGACCAATTCCCGACCCACCGCCGGTAATAACAGCAACTTTTGCTGAAAGTTTCATAATTTTTTATATAAATAACTTTTTTGCGCGATCGCATAGCATAAAAATAATACTAGAGGGAGCAGTTTAGCCCTCACTACAAACAAGTTTCTTTCATCAAAATCATGCAAGTTAAGAGTGGTTTAAGGTACTAATTATAGCGGTAAGGTGTGCAGTGCACACCCTACTTTAGGCAGAGGATTACGTCAATTTTAACGTAGTCCTTACGGCTGCGGCACCCAGACCGAAACAGAACCGGCGTTACACCGAAAATCAGCCCAACCATCATCATTAGTTGTGATTGGTTCTTTGATGTGTTCGGTGATGTCAATATAAGTTCGATTCGGTTGTCCGACTTCCATAAACTTGGTGCCATCGCCTCCATTACTGAGTACCACAGCCATGCCGCCCGGATGTTCTTCATCTCCGAGTCGCGTCCAGCCAATGGTATTGGCGTGGTCGAAGTAATCGTACTGATTGCCGTAGGAATAAGTTTGGCGCGCGAACAAGAATTTATCGAGAATAAACTGATGTTTGTCTAACCAAATCTCGTATTCGTTGCCATCGTTTGCTGTATCCTTATAGTTTGCGCCATAATAGTCCGGGTAAAAAATGCACGGATATCCTTCGCTTCGCAGCAAGATTAAAGCATAGGCAAGAGGTTTAAACCAAGCCTCGACAACAGATTCTAGGGATTGTAAGGGTTGAGAATCATGGTTGTCAACCAAGGTAACAGCGAGGGTTGGTTGCTGTTGGACGAGGGTGTTATCAAAAATTGTTCGCAAGTCGTAGCTATTGCCGGCTTTGCTAGCAGCGTGGAAGTTGTAATGGAGGGGGGCGTCAAATAAGGAGACTTTACCATCCGTTGCTTGGATGAAGTAGTGCAAAGCTTCCACTTCGTAAGACCAATATTCACCGACGGCAAATAGGTCGCGTTGGGCATAGTGGCGAACGTGTTCCAACCATTCTTGGAAAAATTCTGCTTTAACGTGTTTGACGGCATCGAAGCGAAAGCCGTCAACGTTTGTTGTATCGACATACCACTCACCCCAGTATTTTAACTCCCCGCTGACTTCTGGGTTGTCCATATCTAAATCGCAACCCATGAGGTAGTCAAAATTACCTTTTTCTAAGTCTACTCCTCCATCGAATTCTTTGCCTTTTAGCAAGTAAATGGCATGGGTTTCTGTGTTGTAAACGTTGTAATCAATGGCGTCAAAATGCCACCAATGCCACTCCATACTAGAATATTTTTTGTCACGTCCGGGGAAGGTAAAATGCGTCCAAGCTTTGATTTTTTGATATTCGCCTACGGTGTCATTCCGGTTGTCGGGATTGAAGGGTGTGGCTTCGGCTTCTTCTTCTGCATCGGCACCTAATTTGTGGTTGAAGACAACATCGGCATAAATCCGAATTCCTGCATCTTGGGCAGCTTTAATCGCGGCCAAATACTCATCTTTTGTGCCGTATTTCGTGCGTACCGACCCTTTTTGGTCGAACTCGCCTAAATCGAATAAGTCGTAGACGCCGTAACCTACATCCATGCCGCCACCTGTCCCTTTATAGGCCGGTGGCAACCACAGGGATGTAACCCCTATTTTGGCTAAATCTTTTGCAGATTTCGCTAGCTGATTCCACAGGCTGCCGTCGTCGGGGCTGTACCAGTGGAAATACTGCATCATCACGCCATTGAGTTGAGACATATATTTAGTTTTTCCTGTTTTTTTAAATTGCGATCGACATTTATGTTCGTAGCTCGCTAGTTTACGTATGTCTGCAATCTATGGTTAATAAATATCATAAAAGATGGGGCTGCTAAAAAAAATCTATCTGTTGATGTATTGACAACAGAATGTAAATTTGATAGTAATTTTAGGCAGACTAAAAAATATTAATCGGGTGGCGACTTTGCAGCAACTCGCTCAACTCTGGTGTTCCAAGTACCGTCGATCGCCAATTCAAGCAACCTAAATCCCGGCGGGATTTCGTCAAGGATAATCGGATGGCTTTTGGGTAAAAGTTGGATGCAGGTGCTGGGTGTCCCCAAGTAGGTAACTGAGCCCCGCTGTTGGTGGAATTCTTGGTGAATGTGGCCGCAGAGGACTATTTTGATTTGAGGGTATCGATCGACAATTGCCAAAAATTCATCGGCATTGTGCAGCATCATTCCATCCATGATTTCAGAGTCGATCGGCAAAGGATGATGGTGCAAGGCAATGATAACAGGTCGATCGCCGGTTTGTTGCAGTTGAGAGTCGAGCCAATGCAAGCTTTCTGGGGAAAGCCGCCCGCCGTCGCATCCGGCTTCCACACTCGAAAGTAATAGAAATTGCCAGTTTCCTAGCATCCATGATTTTTCTGGGGAAAGGGGCGGCTGATTTAAGATTTTTGCCATGACTGGGATGTTGTCGTGGTTCCCAGGTATCCAGTAGGCGGGTATTCCGAGGGGGGCGATGAGGGAGACTAGGCGCTGGTAGGATTCGGGTGTTTCGTCTTGGGACAAGTCGCCTGTGAGTAGGAGTAAGCCGGGCGGCGGCTGTATTTGTTGCAAGCGATCGAGAACTGCTTGGAGGGTGCGGGTTGTTGACAGGCCTTTCCATTCTCGATCGATCTCTGCAAACAAGTGAGTGTCGGTGATTTGGGCGACGAGTAGGGGAGAAACTGGTGTCATGGCTGGTGTTGCGGGCGATCGATGTAGTTCTAGAATAGCCTCGGATGGGTTTTGGAGGTGTGGGAAAAAAGGGCGATTCCCTGCGGGATAGCTTCGCTTCACGAAATTTTTGACAGGTATGTTAAAATTTTCGAGATTTGGTGTACTATAAGAAAACGTCAAATTTCAGACGTGACGGCGGCATAGCCAAGTGGTAAGGCAGAGGTCTGCAAAACCTCCACCCCCAGTTCAAATCTGGGTGCCGCCTTTTTTAATTTTTGTGAGATGTGGCTAAAATGCCGTTTGGGCCATCGAGAAGTTTAACAGGATAGAGCGAGAGTGCTCAAGTCCACTGCAAAAACCTTATTGACCTCTACCATACAATTACTACTCATTGACTACGATCGCAAATCCTCGATCAGTTTTTCTATAGCCATACTTTTTGTAGTTTCATCTGGCAGACAATTAAACACTTTCTGCAAAAGTTCTATAGACGCATTTTTAATAAACCAATCTTCACCCGGATTATCCCCAAGATTAAAAAAATACTTTAAACGTTCGTCTATAGCTTCCTTATCTGCTTTATCCAGTTGTCCAACTCGCTTAAGCCAATCCCCTTGCGAATCTTTAAAACAGTTAGCATCAACAGTACATATCTGATGCACTAGAGCGAAGGAATCCTTAGAAAGACCATTTGTGCTTGTAGAATTAATCGGATATACAGTTGGCAAACCTTTATAGGTTTCTTGTGAAGTCAACGGAATCAGCGTCAAAGTTTGGATGTATTTAGAGTCATCTTGAAATTGGTCACTTGTCCAAACGATATAAGGATGCTCTCCCCGAAAAACCCGACTCGAATTAATCACCTGAGTGCAAGAAATTGTCTTGCACTCAATTTCCCCTGGTTCATTTATGTCATAAATATGATGATGACCGACTTTGCAACGAAGAGATACTCTATAGGGATTGATAAAATAAATCCAACCTTGACGCGGTTTTTGTCCAGCCACTCGCTCACTCCAATTCACTCATTAACTTTTCTCTTTCTTTGTACAGATTAAGTCTCACCTGTTCCTCTGGTTGGTGGCTATATCTAACCTCAAGCATGGGAGCAGTGTTATAGACATATTCTAGTAACTGATGCAGTTTATCCTCTCCTGCACCCGCCCATTCTCTCCTGATGTTGTCAAGCATGAGCTTCAGACCTAAAGGTAACTTTAAATCATCCACCTTACCAGCTCCCTCACCAAGTCTGATGAATATACTTTCTCCCTGAGATTCTTGAACAATATCTTTGCCATTCATTTGATTTAAAACAGCGTCTATGCCTTCATTCCAAGGCCCATAGTAATAATAACGCCAATCTAAATCAGTAAGCTGCTTGTCCGTCCATTTGACCGCATAAAGATCGGCCAAATACAAAAACTTAATTAACTGGGTTTTTGTAATATAGCCTTTTGTTGCGTAGACAAAGTATTTGATCAGGTTTTCTAGCATGGCTTTCCTTCTTTGGATTTGAAAAAGCTCCCTAATTAATCTTATAATTTGTTCGCTCAATTTAACTTTATTCTATTATATCATCCAAAGGAAAGCTTGGCTATTAAACCACTAAAAAAATATTACTATTTAATTGCTAATTACTAATCGCCCCAGGGCAATTAGCAATTAGCAATCTTACTCAAATCCTCACATTTTGCTGATAATTCTTTGCAGGATTTCCACGCCTGATACCGCTTGCCAGCCAAACAGCCCCAAAAGCACAATATTCAGAAAGATGTGAGTGTTTCTGGCCCAATCACTGCCTTTTTGCATCAAAGGAGTCAGCGAGGCTGCGATCGCAATTATTGCCATCATTCCCAGCCCGGCTAGCAAGTGCGGCCCGACAAATAGTTTGCCGTTGTTGATGTAGGTGACGGCCATCCCGATGATCGCAACCGTAACCATCAAGGCTAACAGCAAAGAACCCATCTGGTGGTGCTTGACGTTGAATTTGCCCTTAATTAACTCTTTTTTGAGTTCGCCTTCCGCACTTCTGGTACGTCGGATTTGAATGCCGAGATACAAAGCATAAAATGAGATTGCCAGCAGTACCCACATTAAAATTGGGTGGATGAATTGGCTCCAAACTTTCACTGACTGAGGAATTTCGAGATTCATAGTGTTCTGAGGATTAGCAAACATACTTCATAAAACTTAGCATACCAGTCAGGCCGTCTCGTGCGACGGTAAAAATATACGGTATGAGAGACTATTATGCCTGCCACTAAACAAGACGCTGTATTGATTCAAGCCGCCAAGACTGGCAACATTATTCACGTCCAAGCTTTACTCGCTAAGAATGTTAACGCTAACGCGAAAGACTCTGAGGGGACGACGGCTTTGATGTTTGCGGCCCAAAAGGGCTATACAGAAATCGTGCGTACTCTACTAAACAATGACGCTAATGTCAACCAGGTGAGCAGGCGTTTTGGGCTGACGGCTTTGATGCTGGCGGCGGCTCACAAACAGGCTGACTCTGTGCGGCTGTTGCTGGCTGCAGGTGCTGATGTTAATGCTAAAAATGATGATGGAAGTACGGCTTTAATGGCGGCTTCTTTGAAGGGCGATATCAATGTTGTGCGGATGTTACTTGATGCTAATGCTGATGTAAATGTGCAAGATAAAGATGGAGATTCAGCTCTGAAAATAGCTGCTTTATCCGGTCATCTAGCTGTTGTAAAAGCTTTGGTGGATGCGGGTGCTGTTGCTGACAATTCTATGCTGTTTTTAGCTGTCCGCCAAGGAAGCGCTGAAATTGTGCGAATTTTGCTCAAGTGTGGGGCGGATGCTAATGTTAAAAATCTAGAGAGCAAAACTGCTTTGATGCTGGCTGCGACGGCGGGAAATTTGGCTGTTGTCGAGGCGCTGTTGGCTGCTGGTGCTGATGTCGAAATTCCCGACAAAAACGGAGAAACTGCTTTAACTTTGGCTGCAGATGCCGGCAATAGTGATGTGGTGCAAGCTTTGCTTGGTGCGGGTGCTAATGCGAATGTGAAAAATGGAGATGGGGGCACGGCTTTGATGGCCGCTGCTGCTGGGGGAAATGCGGCGATCGCCCATATCTTACTCGATGCTGGCGCGGATATCAACGCTAAGGATAAAGATGATGAAACTGCTTTGAATTTTGCGGTGATTGAAGGCTGCGAAGATGTGGTGGAATTGCTGTTAAACCGAGGTGCTAGCGTCGGTTCGAGAAATCGGTTGGGCGATACGCCTTTACTGGTGGCGGCTGTTCACGGCCATAGTGCGATCGTATCGGCTTTGCTGCAAAAAGTAAACTCAAATCGGGCTGAGTTTCTGAATGCTAAAAACTTTGGGGAGACGGCTTTGACGCTGGCTGCTTTTCACGGACATACCGAGACTGTGAAAGCTTTGCTTGACGGCGGTGCTGATCCCAATGTCCCGGCGGATTTGGGGAAAACGGCTTTAATGAAGGCGTGTGATCGCGGTCATATTGCGATCGTCCAATTATTAGTGGAAAAAGGTGCCGATGTCAACTTGCTGGATGATTCGGGCGCCACCGCTTTAATGTGGGCCGCACATCGGGGTTATGCTGAGGCAGTAACAATTTTAATTGATGCTGGTGCAGAACTAAACCACAAAAATCCGGGAAATTATACAGCTTTAATGCTGGCTGAGTATAAGGGTTATTCCAGTGTAGTGAAATTGCTCAAAAGTGCTGGAGCACTGGAGTAAGAATTAAATAGTTTTGAGTAAGGTAATTCTGTCATTCTGAGGGTAGGCTTTGGGAAGTGAAGAAGCTCACATATCCGAACTTACGCACTGTAAGGGTGTGACAATAATTGAGATTTTTCGCCTTACTCAGAATGACAAAATTAGGTGATTAGTGCGTCCAAGACTATGAATTAACCTCAGTTTGCTTTGCGTACCCAGCCGTTAATAGTAAAGCGGCTATCAGCAAAAGCTTTTGAGGGACAGCTAACTCGCAAAACTTCGTGCATATACCGACTTAGAAAAAATACGATGCTGTTATTGCGAGGCTCAACGGTTCTGAATGTCTTGTCCGCAACATAAAAATTGTTCTCGATTTTGCTGTCATAAATCTGCAACTCGCCACCTGAAAAACCCTTGGGTTCTCGATAGAAATAGTAAACGTAAGTAAAAAATCGGCTGGCGGTATCTGGCGAGCCACTGTCGTTGTGAAGTTTATAAAAGTTGTTGTCATTGTGCATGGTTAGCTGAGCTTCTATCTCACCCAGGGGAAATGACGGAATATTTAAACTTTTCAGCACGTCGGGGAGAATTGCTTTGATGCGATTAACCATCAGTTCCGAAAATTCCGGGAACGAGTGGAGTACCATCGAACGGCGGTAATCTTCGGCATTAGTGGAGGTGCTGGTACTCACAAATTCTGATTCTTTTGCTAAGACATATTTGATGAGTTTATTCTTTTCTGCAGGTGTCAAAAAGTTGTCTATTTGGGCGTAGCGAGATATTAAATCGTCATTTACAGGCGGCGCAGGGGCGGGAATTTCTGCGGCGGGAATTTCTACGGGAGTTGCAAGCTGCTGCGGTTGCAGTTCCTGCAAGTAAAGTGGGGGTTCGGTGACTAATCCGACTAGGTGTTCACCGGGAAAAGAAAGGGCGGAACGACCTCCGTCTATAGGGATTTGAAATAAAGTGGAAAAACCGGGTGTTTGTTGGGTGCGATCGACTAATGTTTTGATCAGGCTGTGCAATAAGGGTGTATCTGATTTGAGCGTGACGGTGCACTGATGTCCGCCAGTGAGCAGGATTTTGACTTTTACGTCTTGGGGTTTAATTTGCGGTTGAATTGTGCTAGTCATAGCCGTTAGTTATAGAAGAAGGAAATTTTTTTTAGGGCGGGCTAGAAGCCCAACCCCTACTCCCCACAATAGAAATGGAATTGACTCTTTTCTTTGTGAAACAGGCCGGTAATTCTATTTGTGGCGGGCTTTTTTCCCACCCCACAATAGAATTAACTCTTTGTGGAACAGGCATCTTGCCTGTTCATAATAGAGGTGCCAAATGTCATTGCTACGAACTTAATTAATGCAAGAAGTGGCGGATATTGGTGAAAACCATTGTGATTCCGAGTTGATTGGCTGCGTCGATGGAATATTGATCGCGCATACTTCCGCCGGGTTGGACGATCGCAATTATGCCCGCCTCAGCCGCCGTTTTTACGGAATCATCGAAGGGGAAGAAACCGTCACTGGCCAAAATCGCTCCTTTGCTCTTCTCTCCTGCTTGTTCTAATGCTAGTTTAACTGAGCCGACGCGATTCATTTGTCCGGCGCCGACACCGATTGTAGTGCGATCGCGCGTCACAACGATCGCATTTGATTTGACGTGTTTCGCTACTTTCCAAGCAAACAGCAATTCTTCCAACTCTCCCCCCGTCGGCTGTTTCTCAGTAACAATCCGCCATTTGCTAGTTTCTTCTACTATATTATCTGAGTCTTGCACCAGCAAACCGCCTGCAATTATTTTAACAGTTTGTGGCGGTCCTTGAGTCAAATCTGGCAAAATTAATACTCGAACTTTCGCCTTTTTCTTGATAATTTGTTCGGCTTCTGGTTCGCACCCGGGCGCGACGATACATTCTAAAAATGTTTTAGTTAAGGCCGTTGCGGTAGCAGCATCAATGGGGCGATTGAGAGCGACAATGCCGCCGAAAGCTGAGACTGAATCGGTGTCGAATGCTTTTTGATACGCTTCAGAAATAGTTGTTCCCAAGGCTGTGCCGCAAGGATTTGTATGCTTCAGAATAGCGGCAGCGGGTGTGTCCGGGAATTCTACAATTAGCCGCCTTGCTGCTTCTAAATCTACTAAATTATTGTAGCTTAATTCTTTGCCTTGCAGGATAGTGCTAGTCGTCCAGCCTGTGGGTGTAGTTCCGCTTTGATACCAGGAGGCGGCTTGATGGGGATTTTCGCCGTAGCGCAGAGTTTGCAACTCTTTTCCTGATAAATTAAACTCGTCTGGTAGCGCAGATTTTTCAGCCGATTGGCTACTGCTGAGATAATTTGCGATCGCGCGATCGTAGTTTGCTGTATGTTTGAAGGTTTCTAGCGCACATTTTTGCCGAAACTCTAAGGATGCTTCGCCACCATTTTCCCGCAGTTCTTTTAAATAAGTATTGTACTGTTCTGGATCGCACAAAACTGTCAAATGAGCGTGGTTTTTGGCGGAAGCTCTCAACATTGCTGGTCCGCCGATATCTATCTGCTCAATTGCGTCGGCTAGACTAACTCCTGGTTTAGAAATTGTCTCTTCAAATGGATACAAATTGACTACAACTAGATCGATCGCCCGAATTTGATTGGCGGTTAAATCTGCGAGGTCTTCGGGTACATCGCGGCGTGCTAAAATACCTCCGTGGATTCGTGGGTGAAGTGTTTTGACTCGCCCTCCCAAAATTTCGGGAGAACCAGTATATTCCGCAACTTTGGTCACTGGGATGCCTGCTTCTTTGAGGGCAGTTGCTGTCCCGCCACTACTAATTATGTCAAATTCAAATTCTTCTACTAGACTGCGCGCTAAGTCGATTAGTCCGCTTTTATTGGATGTGCTCAGAAGTGCTAGACGTGCCATTGGTTTGAAGTTGCGATCATAAAAATAGACAGGTTATATTATATACCAAATCGGGCGGCAGGGAGATGATTTGGTAATCGCTAATTATGATTATTTTTAATAATTTAAAGATGAGTTCGCTTATTTTAAACCATATTTTTTGTCAAACCTATATAATATTTTATACTGACCAGTGGCTTCTAAATATGTAGAACTTACGCGTGGAACTGGTTATTTTGGTAGTGCGAGGGGGATTGAAGCCATATTCAGCTTGTACAGTTCATGTGGCTACGTAAGTGTCAATGTTGGTGAAATTACTTAATAAAACTTAATAGATAAATCTATGGCGATGCTCTTGAATTTTAACGATGTTTTATGATGAATTCTAAAAGTAATGTGCTAGCATCGGGTGTAAATTGCTCTCTCCCTAAATTTCCCGGAAAATTGGGCGATCGCAACACCTTAATCTAAACAATAATTTAGTAGGGCTGAAATATGTTTTTTCAAGAAGAAGCAGATCCAGAAAATAAGCTCAGTAATATTAGCAGGAATCATAAAAAAACTGATCACAATATGACCCATAGAACAGAGTACCAACAGATTCCCAGAAAAAGATCCGAGAATTCGACAGAGGCAAACATTTCCGAAGCTTATAGTCTTAGTCTGTGCGAACTGCAACAGATGGAGCGAGCAATGGAACAGCTAAAGCAGGAGTTGAAAGCTAGCGAATCTCGGTTTCGGAATGTGATCGAAAAAAATGGTGACGGCATCGCAATCGTTAACAAGCGAGGACTTGTCTGTTTTGCCAACCAGTCAGCAGAAGCGCTGTTTAACTGCACGGCAGAGGAACTTTTAGGGCAAGCATTTTTTGGCAATTTAGTAGTAGAAGTTTCAGCTTGCGACCTTGAGATGGCGACGGATATTATTCCCCAAGTTGGAAAAACAGAAGCACCAGGAACTCGCGTCGTGCAAACAGAAGTTGAAGCTATTCGCAAGCAAAAAGCAAATGCTGTAGTAGAAATGCGGGTGGTGGAAACGGAATGGGATGGAGAAATGGCTTATTTAGCTACGCTGCGGGACATTACCGATCGCAAACGCGCAGAAGAAATGCTTTGGTTGTACGATCGAGCTATAGCAGCTACTAGCACCGGAGTTACGATTTCTGATGCCACTGACCCCGAAAATCCAATTATTTATTGCAATCCCGCATTTGAAAGTATGACAGGTTATCGGCGGCAGGAAATTATCGGAAAAAACGGCCGATTTTTGCACGGAAGCGATACCGATCCGGCGGCAGTAGAAATAATTCGCCAAGCCTTGCAAGCAGAAAGTGAATGCAAGGTAATATTAAAGAATTACCGCAAAGACGGAACCGCTTTCTGGAATTGTTTCTCAATATCTCCCGTGCGCGATAGAACGGGTAAATTAACTCATTTTATCGGCGTACAGAGAGACATCACCCACAGCAAACAAGCCGCAGAAGCATTGCATAATTCCGAAGCACAAAGCCGAGAACAAGCAGCTCAACTAGCAGCGGCGCTGGACGAACTCAAAGCCACTCATTCCCAATTAGTTCAAAGCGAAAAAATGTCGAGTTTGGGATTGCTAATTGCGGGCGTCGCTCACGAAATCAACAACCCAGTCAGCTTCATTTACGGCAATCTCGCTCATCTCACAAATTATACTCAAGACTTGTTTCACCACCTCGAGCTTTATCAACAGCACTATCCTAATCCAGTCGCCGAAATTCAAGAGGAAAGAGAAAAAAATGATCTCGATTTTTTAGCTGAAGATTTACCTAAAATACTATCTTCAATGAGCGTTGGTGTCGATCGCATTTGCCAGATTGTGCAGTCGCTACGGAACTTTTCGCGGCAGGACGATGCACAGATGAAACCTGTTAACCTCCACGCAGGTATTGACAGCACGCTGTTAATTCTCAATCACCGTTTGAAAGGGAACGGAGAAAAGCAGCCAATTCAAATCGTAAAACAATACGGAGAATTGCCGACTGTTGAGTGTTTTGCTGGACCGATAAATCAAGTTTTTATGAATATTCTCAGCAATGCGATCGATGCTTTAGAAGATGCGAACAGTAGGCAAAATTGTCAAGAAATACTAGAAAATCCCAGCCAGATTAGGATTTGTACGGAAGTTGTCGGCAATTTTGTAGAAATAAAAATTGCCGACAATGGCCCGGGAATAACGGAGGAAGTAAAACAGCGCATATTTGATGCCTTTTTTACTACCAAGCCCATTGGCAAAGGCACGGGAATGGGTTTGTCAATTAGCTATCAAATTATTGTAGAAAGACACAAAGGCGAATTATATTGTACTTCGGAATTAGGCAATGGTACGGAATTTACTATCAAAATGCCGATCGCACATTAGCGCGAAATGTGCAATCTGCACCTTACCAACGTGATATATAGGCAAGCAAGCGAGCGGGAATCTCGCACTCGTAAAAAACGATAAAAAACGTTTTTTATCGTTACCAGACTCTGGCTGGGAACGCATACTTAGAGGCTTTGCCTCCCCATTGTAGAGAAAATTATCAGGTGCTTTTCGGCTCACCTTACCCCCATAAATAGGGAATTAAAAAACCTCCGCACCTTCCAACTTCTTAAAAGTTTCAACCTTAGCCCTCGCCGCTTCCCCGCAAGTCTTCGGCGTCGGAAACATCTTCCCAGGATTCGCCAAACCTTTCGGATTAAACACCTGACGCACCCACTGCATCGTCTCCAAATCTACCTCCGAAAACATATCCGGCATAAAACACTTCTTATCAGCACCGATGCCGTGTTCCCCCGAAAGACTTCCCCCAACTTTCACGCAAAGCCTAAGAATTTCCCCGCCCAATTCTTCCACCTTTTCCAGCGCACCTTTTACCGAGTTATCGTACAGAATCAGCGGGTGCAAATTCCCGTCTCCCGCGTGAAAAACATTAGCAATCCGATAACCGTATTTCTCGCTCAAACCCTCAATTTCTTTCAAAACATAAGCCATTTGTGTTCGCGGAATTACGCCGTCTTGCACATAATAATCCGGGCTGAGATGACCCGCCGCCGCAAAAGCAGCTTTCCGTCCTTTCCAAATTTTTAGGCGCGTTTCCGGGTCGGTTGCCGTGGTGATATTTCGCGCTCCGTTATGCTTGCAAATATCAGCAATTCGCTGTTTATTTGTGGCAACTTCTACTTCTAAACCGTCGATTTCAACGAGTAGAATTGCCGCCGCATCACGGGGATAACATCCAGTTGCCACCACATCTTCCACAGCATTGATGCTGATGTTGTCCATAATTTCCATGCCGCCGGGAATAATGCCAGCGCTGATAATATCGGAAACTGATTCGCCCGCTGCTTCTATACTGGAAAAATCCGCTAGGAGAACGCAAATCGATTCCGGCGCTTTGAGAATTCGCAGAGTAACTTCTGTAGCGATTCCTAAAGTGCCTTCGGAACCGACAAATACACCAGTTAAATCGTAACCGGGCATTTCGGGAATTTCGCCACCGACATCGACAATAGAACCGTCTGGAAGTACCAATCTTAATCCTAAAACGTGATTCGTTGTGACTCCGTATTTGAGGCAGTGAACCCCGCCAGAATTTTCGGCAACGTTGCCGCCAATCGAACAAATAATTTGACTGGAAGGATCGGGCGCGTAGTAGAAACCAGCGCCGCTAACTGCTTGCGTTACCCAGTTATTAATTACTCCCGGTTGCACTACTACTTGCTGATTTTCTAAGTCTACTTTCAGGATTTTTCGCATCAGGGCAGTGACAATCAGCACGCAGTTTTCTACAGGCAAAGCGCCCCCGGAAAGGCCGGTTCCGGCGCCTCTAGCAACCCAGGGAATTGAGTTGCGATCGCATATTTTGACAACTTGCGCCACTTCCTCCGTAGTTCGAGGCAATACCACCAGGGCGGGGCGCTGGCGGTAGCTAGCGAGTCCGTCGCACTCGTAGACAATCAATTCTTCGCGGCGCTGTACCACGCCATTTTTGCCGACTACAGCCTCGAATTCTTTAATAACGGGTTTCCAGTTGCGTTCTGTTTCTATGGCTATCATTAGTGAATTTAATTAGGGAACTATCAATAATATTGTGACAAACTTTACTATTTTTGTGCAATTATTTTTCTAAGGGTTGCAATATTGACACAGGGCAGGATCGGCAGTCTCTCGACCGTCTGGAAATAGTTTTTCTTTAGTATAACCGCAGTTTTTGCATTTATAGATTGCCGATCGCGCTAGCTGAGTCGGAAAATAGCACAGTCCGCAGGGCAATCCGATTTTCGTCTCAGCAATATCGAATCCCGGCCAACCGCACTCCGGGCAGAATTGCTTAAATTTTTTAACTAAATCGAGAGTTGCATTTTCGATGTTTTTCATCCGAGTTGGATTGTACATCGCCCGCATATCTGTTTCGATGTGAACTCGGCCGATTGACGATTTTTTTAAGCCTACTGTCACAGCGTCAAAAAGTTGTTTGTCTGTCCTAATGCCCTTGACAATTTCGCCGTTACCGAGTGCAGCGTCGCCAACTATAACCACCAGTGCGTGTTCGGGAAATCCAGCTTTTTTCGCAAAATCATCTGCTTCTTCTATACTGGAAACTAACTCGTGACTGTAGTTAGTTTCAACGGAGAAATAGTCGCCGATTAATTCTATATTGTTGGCTCTATCTAATAAAATTACGATTTCTCTGTTCGCGGACAGATACGGCATCATTGGGTGAGGGCCGAAAGTACCTTCGCTGGCAAAGGCAAGAGTTTCGCCCGCAATTTCTAGGGCTTTTTGGGCTTTCTGGCGAGCAGCTTCTATTTGTGTTCCTAAGCGTTTAACTTCTCTGGTGAAGGTGCCGAAAGTGTCAGTGTCAAGCTCCGCAGGTACTAGGATATTTACGCCAAATTCTCGTTCCAAAACGGGAGCCATTACCCGTTCTTTTTCGTGCATGGTAGCAAGAACTGCGGTGCGATCGCTCAATAATTGATGGGGATTCACAGGCTCAAAAATATTAGACATAAAGCAGCATCATTTCATAACAGAATGCTCAAATATAGCAATCCTCGCATCATTTGTGAATTTCTTACTCCCTCCCCGCGGGTTCGGGGAGGGTTGGGGTGGGGTCAAAATTTTACTACTCATTTAGGATTGCTATACGCCCTTTGACTTAAGTTATCAATTCAGCACTCAAGCGTCAATCTTAAAAGCGATCGCTAGTTGCCCCCAGTTACTCCGCCAGCTTGACCTCTGAGTACAAAAATTACTCCTGTCATAATTAGTGCCACGCCTACCAACCGCAGCGGCGGCAAAGGCTCGTGAAATATAAGTTTGCCACCTAAAACAGTAAACAGGTAACTAATTGACAGTAAAGGTGAGACTATGCTAAGGTTTGCCCGCGACAAAACTACAATAAAGCCGATCGAAGAAATTGCATACAAAGAAAGACCACTTACTATCAACGGTTGAGTAGCCATTGCTATAATTTTTTCTATTAAATTAGCAGCGCCAATGGGCCCTAATATTTTAGCTCCTGCCTTCAGACTAAATTGACCTGCGACGCCGCACAATATTGCAGCAAGCAATAACAAAAAAACGCTTCTATTCATAAGTTTACTAACCTATAGTACAATCAAAAATTGCTGTTCCCAAAAACATAAAAAACTTTAATTAAGTTTGGTTATGTTTTATTCACCACTAATATTTTAAGCAGAGATACGGGAAAATCAAGTATGGTCGATCGCGATCGAGAGTGGAACCAATATATGGCAGAGCAGACGAATCCAAGCGGAGAATACACTTTAGAACTATCGATACTCATGCCTTGTCTGAACGAAGCAGAAACTTTAGAAATCTGCATCGAGAAGGCACAGAAGTCCCTGCGCGAACTTGATATTGCCGGCGAGGTCATCATAGCAGACAACGGCAGCACTGACGGTTCTCAAGCTATCGCTACCAGAATGGGAGCGAGAGTCGTGCCCGTAGCAGCCAAAGGCTACGGCAGCGCCCTCATGGGAGGCATCATCGCAGCGCGCGGAGTTTATATTATCATGGGCGATGCTGACGACAGCTACAATTTTTCAAACCTCGGTGCTTTTGTCAACAAGTTGCGAGAAGGTTTCGACTTAGTAATGGGAAATCGGTTTCAAGGGGGCATCAAACCTGGGGCCATGCCGCCGCTGCACAAATATTTAGGAAATCCGGTGCTGACATGGGTTGGGCAATTATTTTTCGCGAGTCCAGTCGGCGACTTTCACTGCGGATTGCGGGGTTTTAGGAGAGACTCAATTTTAAAACTCGACTTGCAAACAACGGGGATGGAATTTGCTAGCGAAATGGTTGTCAAAGCATCTCTGTACACATTGCGGATAACTGAAGTCCCAACCGTACTTTCTCCCGATGGACGCTCGCGCCCGCCGCACTTGCGAACTTGGCGAGATGGCTGGCGGCACCTCCGCTTTTTGCTGCTTTACAGTCCTCGGTGGCTGTTTTTGTATCCGGGTGTGGCGCTGATAATTTGGGGTCTAATTGTGGGCATCTGGCTATTACCTGGTACTCAAAAGATTGGTAGTATTAGCTTTGATGTACACACGCTGCTGTATGCTGCGATCGCAATTATCATCGGTTTTCAAGCAGTAACTTTCGCTTTCTTCACCAAAGTTTTCGCCATCAGTGAAAAACTGCTGCCTGAAGACCCCAAACTAAACAAAATATTTCGCTATGTCACCCTAGAGACAGGATTGATTGTCGGAGTCACGCTGATATTAATCGGAATAGTTGGCTCGTTCTTGTCATTAACTATCTGGAGCGAAACGGCTTTCGGTTCTCTCGACCCTTCTAAAACTCTGCGTTTGGTTATTCCGTCGCTCACTTGCCTGACTGTTGGTTTGCAGATGGTTTTGTCGAGCTTTTTTCTCAGCGTGCTGGGGTTGAAGCGTAGGTGATAATATTATACTGGCAACATTCCTCACAACTAAATTGCAGTTTGGGGAAGTTGAGGGCGATCATCGCAATGCAGCGAATATCGGGGAGATCCCTGGAGCCAAATTTCAGACTATCTAGTATAATCAAACAGGTAGCTTTAATGCTCAAAAGGGTTAGAATAGTAGAGATAAAGAATATTTGATATTAGCTATGCAACGAATATTTGAGGCTATATTGAAGGGCAACCTTTTAGAATGGGCTAATGAGGTTCCAAGACAAGGCGATCGCCTTGTCAGAGTTTACGTTACTTTACAAGAAGAGCCATCGACTTTAAGTGCGGAGTTTCGCCGTCAGAGAATAGTTGAAATATTGGAAAAAATTGCAGCAAATAATGTCTTTGCTGATATTAGCGATCCAGTGGAATGGCAGCGAGATTTGCGTCAAGACCGTCCACTTCCAGGTAGGGATGAATAATGAATGCTGCTAGACAGTGATATTATTATCTACGCTTCCCAGCCCGAAAACTCGCAGATTAGGCATTTTATTGGCGAAAATGACATAGTTGTATCGGCAATAAGTTACGTTGAAGTCTTGGGTTATCATGGGCTAACTGAAGAGTATAGATTGTACTTTGAGGAATTCTTTGGTGTGGTGGAGGTTGTACCAATTTCTAACGCTGTACTCGATCGCGCAGTGCTGTTGCGACAGATAAGGATAATGACACTTGGGGAGGCTATTATTGCGGCAACAGCTTTGGTATATGGCAGAACTTTAGTAACAAGAAATATAGGGGATTTTCGGTGGATTGCTGAACTTACACTAATTAACCCGTTTGAGCCTTAAGAAAGATGAGCGATCGCACTTTAGGAAGATAAGGGCGATCGCACATTTATTTATTCACTGCTTTTTACATGATGTTCAACATAAGAGCGCAGCACAGCGTTCATTAGAGATTGATAGCCTTTTCCTTGGCTTTTAAACCAATCTAACACATCGCTATCAACTCTTAAAGAAATGGCTTGTTTTGTCAGTGGTGTTACGAGTTTTGCTTTTGCCCAAAAATTCGCATCTAATTCAGGAATATCAGAGGTATCGATCGCAGATTCTGGAATATTTTCTAATTCTTCAAGTCGTTTGCGCGAGATAGTCATAGTAGGTATTTTTTTCTTGACGAGTGGCTTTTCTTGCAGAGATGATGCGGATAGCTCCATTTCTTTCAGTATGCGCTACGGTAACGATAACGACACCTTGTATGGCACCAATACTGATTTCTCGGATTTCTCCGTAGTCGAAACGCTCATCAATGGCATTAAAAACGATTCCGTCAAAGATTTCTTGAGCTTCTTCAAAGCTAATGCCATGTTTTTTGAGGTTTTGGGCGTTTTTATTTTCATCCCATTCAAACTGCATGATTGTGTATATACAAAACGTATCTACTTATAATATAACATAACCGGATCGCACTTGCGGAAGATCAGGGCGATCGCACTTCCTTCGATCCTAAATTGCTATAATAACAATCAGCCAAAAAATCTCAACATAAACCCTATGTCTACTTATAGCGAGGTACTGAGTCAGGCTCAAAATCTCACTCTGCAAGAGCAACAGCAGCTTTTAGAAGTATTGTCAGCATTGATTCGCGATCGGGTAACAACCCAAACTCAGGATAAACGATCGGAAATTGATGCAGCACTGATTGAAATGGTACAAGATCCAGAGTATCAAGCTCAAGTGCTACAGATGGAGGCTGAGTTTGCGGTAGCGAGTTGGGAAGCGTTGCAATTGGGAGAATCTCCTGTATGAACCGGGGAGAAGTCTATGATGCTAGACTTGAACCTGTTGAGGGTTCTGAACAAGGAGGAACCCGTCCTGTTATCATCGTTAGTCGAGCTACAATCAATACATATAGCCCTGTAGTTTTGGCTATTCCCTGCACTACTTATCAAACTGGTAAACGAGTTTATCCCACTCAGGTATTAATTAAAGCTCCCGACGGTGGATTAACCAACGATTCTATCGCTATGGCAGATCAAGTACGGGTATTATCTAAATCTCGTTTATTGAGTTTACGAGGAATGCTTAGTGATGAAGCAATACTTCTGCGGAATCAAGCTTTATTAATTGCGTTGGATTTGCCTGGTCAAGTTTAATTGCACTTGAGGAAGATAAGGGCGATCGTACTTTGGGGAAGATAAGGGCGATCGCACTTCCTTCGATTCTAAATTGCTATAATAACAATCAGCCAAAAAATCTCAACATAAGGCCTATGTCTAATTACAGCGCGGTACTGACTCAGGTTCTAAGACTTGCACCAGATGAGCAACTGCGGCTCATCTCTGAATTATTAGTATATGTTCGTCACCGGGTTCAGGCTAAACCTAGGCGGAGCATTTTAGAATTAGAAGGGTTGGGTGAGGAAATTTGGAATGGAATTGATGCTCAAGACTATGTGAATCAGGAACGAGATTCATGGAATGGATAGCTCAGTTACAGGGAAAACTCTACTAAAGTTGCTATAATTTATTGATAATCCCACAGACTAGGAGATTAAGATGCAAGTCAAAGACATGACAGTTGAGCAACTGCGGGACTTGATTCGACATACCGTGGAACAGTGCTTAGAAGAATATTTTGGTGATGCGGATGCAGGTTTAGAAGTTAAGGAAGAAGTCAAGCAGAAATTGTTAGATTCAATGAAGCGCAAACAAGCAGGAGAAAGTAGCGTCGAACCTGGGGAAGTTTATCAAAAACTCGGCATTAAATCGTAATGAGCTATTCGGTTGAGTTGACAGCAGAAGCTCTGGTTAACCAAGAAAGATTGGCTCAGGCTGTGCAGGAGCGTATAGGTAATAAAATCAATTGGTTGGCTGAAAATTTTGAACAAATTACTCCTATGCCGTTGTCGGCTAATCTGGCAGGTTTCTTTAAGTTAAGAGTGGGTGATTATGGGGTAATTTATTCTTTTGATGAGGATTTAAAGGTGATTACTATTCACCAGATTGGACACCGGAGAGAAATTTATGATTAACTGAAGGGCGATCGCACTTTGGGAAGATAAGGGCGATCGGCTGTGATTCTCTTTCAATTATGCAAACATTAAGCGACCTTTCGGTTGAGGAATAGGACGACCCAGTGCGTTAGCCGTTTCTATCCACTCCTGCATAATAATCTCTAGATTTTGCAATGCGTCTTGATAAGTTTCGCCATCGGCCGCACATCCCGGCAATTCAGGCACTTCTGCAATAAATGCCTGGTCTTCGTCACTCCAGTAAATGATGACTTCGTACTTCATTAGGGAATTTCACCTTACTCAAAAAGGTCGATCGGGTTCCTGTCCTAATTCTTTGCAAAACTCTAGATAATCATCGATGGAGTTGTGGAATTATTGGCGAGCTTCTTCAATAGTTTGTGCTTTAAAAGTCACTATGTCATTAGTATCAAGCACTCGCCCAAAAATAATTTTCGCTTCTGAATATACTTCAATGTTAGCACTATAACCTTTGTAAGTCATCATGGCTGTACCTGTTTTTTCTAGAATACTCCCTAAAGTCCGATTACGGGGAAAGCCGAGGAGCGATCCCTATACAAGCAAACATGAGGCTACTCTATGCTAAGATAGTGGTTATTCCTTCAAAGGTTAACCAAAAATTATTATGGCAACTGCACCCAGAATAGAATCTCACAATTTAAGCATAGCCGATCTCTTTAAAGAGTTTTATGCAGTACCTGACTTTCAGCGAGAATATGTATGGGCTGAGGAAAATGTTGAGAAATTGCTTGTAGATATTATTGATGAATTATATGATAATGACGAACCACTTGAGGATAGCGAATATTTTTTAGGTTCTCTTGTTGTCTATCCAGATAATGGGACTTTTCAATTAATTGATGGTCAGCAAAGGCTAACAACAATATATTTACTTTTCTGTGCTATTCGAGACTTTGTGATTAAATCAGGAAATAAATCAAAAGCGATAGAAGGTTTAATAGCAGGAGTCGATCAAGATACTAAAACTGGTCTAGACATAGATAGATATCGACTAACTCTTCAATATGGAGATGGGGCAAAACTTTTAGAAACTATTGCTGATAGTAAAACTGATATTTCAAAAATTGATAAAACAGCCTCTGAATCAGCTACTAAGTTGGTAGAGGCTTATGAAATAATTAGAGAATTCTTGTTGTCCCGCTTTGGATCTAGTGTCGAAAAAAGACTACAGTTTTCTGGAATTTTTACCAGTCGAGTTAAATTAATTAGAATTGGAACGTTAAACTTAAAGAGTGCCCTTAAAGTTTTTGAGACAATCAACCATCGTGGAGTTGGGTTAAACTCTATGGATTTACTGAAAAATTACTTATTTATCAATACATCTAAACAAGGAAGTAAAGATTTAAAATCTCATTGGAAAGAGTTAAAAAAGCGGGTAGTCCTAAACAAGTAATGATAAATTGTAGTGATGGATAAAATACCAAATCGCACCGATGTGATTATTTAAT
>NZ_JAUBPW010000095.1:0-21166 GCF_036700965.1 Microcoleus sp. Pol8_D6
CGGGACAATTCGGCATAGTTCACAAAAAACTTATCAAGGCTACTATCTTACCATCATTACTTCTTGGCCACTACCCCTTGATTTAATGTCTATCTTGTCTTCTTGTCAAGGGGGTTGAGCAATTACTATTTTACTACAGGACTAGATATAAAATATAAAAGGACGAGCGCCAGGGCGATCGTCCTTTTATTTGCTGCACGTGCTATCAGCTTTGCAGCGTGTCTGAATCCAAGATTATTTACGGTTGTTGAGCCATTTAGCCGCAACTATTCCCAAAATACCAGCAACAACTGGATTGCCTAAAAACTTCATCAAACTAGGCTGTTCGGCTAGCACTTCTTGGAAAATATCCGGGTGATTGTGATAGGTGAACGAGGCCAACTTGGTAACATCGTCAGCATTCATGCGGCTGGCGTGGTGGGTAGAAAGTCCTAGCTGCTTTTCCAATTGGCGATCGTTCAATCCTCTCTTGCCCAAATGCTTGAAGAATTCCCGTGCTACATCGTCGCGTTCATTTGGCTTAATTTGGGCGATCGCCTTTTGCAATTCCGGTTCCAACTGAGCCGGCGGGAGGGAGTCGTGATTCAGGGAACGCCCGAATAATTGTTTGCGCTGAGCAGGGGAAGTTCTCTGAGCAAAATCGTCAAAGTTTTCGTAATCTTCACCCGTTGTCTCCGGCATCATTTCTCGATCGCCCTGGGCTAAATCGTTCATGATTTGACGCTTGTAATTATCGCTGCTACTCATGGTAACTCTCTTCCAATCTACACAACATTTCAGTCTTAAATTGAGATGGTTTAGCCTTTGAAAAACTGCGGAATATTAAACCGCCACGCGGCTATCATTTAAGCTTGCTAACTCGGTCAAGACTTGTATTCAATCTGATTTGATTGCTGGTCGTACTTAGCCGTCAAAATCAACTTTTTGTCAGGAGCGTAAACCAAAACACTTACATCCTGATTTGGGAAATTGCGGTGAAAACCTTGTGCTAAAGATTTCGCCAAATCTTTCACTTCAGTCGGGCGGACTTGGGGGGTAATTACAACTCCCAATTTGTTATTGTCGCGCACATAAGCATCCTGAACCAAGCCCTTAGCCGTCTTTGTTACCCATTGACCAAAATCTTGACCTGCGGCGGTATTGCCACGTTCTAGCTGCGCGTAATAACCCTGACTGCCACCAATTGCTACAGGTACATCAGTCGGTTTTTGGGCGGAAACGCTGGGCGCGCAGGCAGTAGTAACTGCCAGCATTAACACCAAAAGTACGCCCGCAATTATTTTGCGACTCTGCTGCAATAAACTCACCTTTTTTCCTCCGTTCCTAAAACATTTGGAATACTTGAAAGGGTCAGGTTGCTCGACCCTCTCAATGCCTATAGTATTAGGCTTAGTCTAGTTTCTTTTTGAGCTCATCTTTTACATCTTCGATTGCGTGACCAGCTTCAGCTTTTGCCTGCTTGGCTTTGCCTTCTGCTTTATCTTTCGGGTCGCCAGTAACATTACCTAGGGCTTCTTGAGCTTTGCCTGCGATGTTGTTGCCAGTTGCCTTTGCTCTATCTTCAGTGCTCATGGTTTTCTCCCTATCTGTATCTAATCAGACATTTTCTACTTAATAAACTCATCATAGGTAACTAGGAGCTGCGTTGCACTCTACCTCTAGGAAGAAAGAATGAATAAAAAATGAAGATGGAAGATGGAAAAGTTATTTTTCTGTCTTGGACAGCCTGCCACTTTCATACTTATAGGTTTTTTTTCACCGTTTTTGGTGGCTGCAACGAAGTATTTGTGTAAAAAAGCTGGTGGATGGTCAACCCTGCTTCCCAGAGTTTTTTTTATACCCAAAATAATTTACAACTATAAATTTTAATTCTGCCTTCTGCCTTCTGCCTTCCCAAAGCGAGTGTGGGCAAGATTGTATCTTACCCACACCTAAAAAAAATCCCTATTAGTTTTAATCTACCTTGTGATGACATTCTTCATCTATTTTGTGCTGAAGTTCTTCTTTCAACTGTTCGACAGCGCGCATAGTTTGAGCATCTTCTTTTTTTTGCTGACCGAGGGCTTTTTCTGTTTCCTCGCCGAGCAATATTTCCCTAGATTTTGGTAACGTGACTTGATTTTCGGTGGGCGTGTGGGTCGCGTTTTCTTGACTATTCATTAGTTTTTCCCCTATTGTTTGCAAAATTTATTTTTAACCAGGGTACTTAGAAGTTAACCTTATACTTAAGATAACGGAAATCACGAAGACTTCCATCTACCTGAAGGGAGATAGGGGCTGGTGAATAATTTTGAGTTTTATAGTTAAGATAAATTACGGAAAGTTCCATTAGCCCCAAAAGAGATAGGGGAAGGGGAATAGTGGGTGAGATTGCTTGGTGGGTCGCAAGGCGCGGGCAGTGAATGAGTTGGGAAAAGGGGAGGAGGGGGGAGAATTTTTCTGCGGCGCGAGCGATGGCATTAAGTGTCGAATGTTGTGGTATGAGGCTCTTTGGACATCGGTAAAAGATGAAGAGAGAAATGGGAGGCAGTTTAGTGCAGACTTAAGTCTATGCTGAGAGTTGGAAAGTTAAAATCTGTAGGGTGCAGCAATTCCCAAGTTTGGTGGCGATCGGGTTAAATAATCTGCTAAACAAGAGTTAGCCTCAAGGCTAACTTCCAGCAGGATCCAACTAAAATTTCTGTTATTAGTAAAAATTATCTAAAACCCTATGGGAGCAAGGAGCAGTAACCCCCTCGAAGCAGCCGGCCCGACTCGTGAGCCGATCAAAATAGGTGTGTTGCATTCGCTGACGGGCACGATGTCCATCAGCGAAATTTCTGTTAAAGATGCGACGCTGTTGGCGGTTGAGGAAATTAATGCGGCCGGAGGCGTGCTCGGACGCCCCTTGGAAGCGGTTATAGAAGATGGAGCCAGCGATTTGCAGACTTTTGCTCAAAAAGCTAAGCAATTGCTCTTAGAAGCGCAGGTGGCGGTGGTATTTGGCTGTTGGACTTCGGCGAGCCGCAAAGCTGTACTGCCTGCTTTCGAGCACGGCAACGGGTTGCTGTTCTATCCGGTGCAGTATGAGGGGCTAGAACAGTGTCCGAATATTTTCTACACTGGTGCTGCCCCGAACCAACAGATTGTGCCTGGGGTGAATTACTTGCTGGCACAGGGAAAGCGGAAAATTTTTTTGTTGGGTTCGGACTATCTCTTTCCCCGCACGGCAAATCGGATTGTGAAAGCTCAACTGGCGGCACTGGGGGGAGAGTTGGCGGGGGAAGTGTATCTGCCGCTCGGATCGAGGGAAGTGGGCGAGGCGATCGCACATATCTTAGCAGTGAAACCAGATGCTATTCTCAACACTCTCAACGGCGATAGCAATGTGGCTTTTTTCCAAAAGTTGCGGGAAGCTGGCGTGAACCCCGATGATTTGCCGGTGATGTCGGTTAGCGTAGCAGAAGAGGAAGTGCGGGCGATCGGGCCGTCCAATATTGCTGGACATTGGGTGGTTTGGAACTATTTTCAAACGGTGGACACACCGGAAAATCGGAAATTTGTCAAGGCTTATAAAGCCCGATACGGGGAAAATCGAGTCACGGATGACCCGATCGCAGCAGCTTATTTGGGCGTTTACCTGTGGAAGCAAGCAGTAGAAAAAGCTGGTTCGACAGATGTGGTTAAAGTCAGGGCTGCTGCTAAAAATATTGAGTTTGCAGCGCCATCGGGCAAGGTAAAAATAGATGCCCAAACGCAGCATATCTGGAAAACAGTGCGGATTGGTAAGGTGCGGTCGGACGGTCAAATTGAGGAGATTTGGAATTCGGGCGCACCGGTTCCGCCAGATCCTTTTCTCAAAACCTATCCTTGGGCGGCGGCACTTGCTCCGAGGCCGATTTCTCTAGGAACTCGGGCGTCTTTGAGCGGGCTGTTTGTCATCTTGGTACTGATAACTTGGATGGCGGTGGGAGTCGGGTGGATGGGTTCTGTGGAGATGAAGAACTATTTGCTGACAATAAAAGCTGCCTCAATTCCCGCCGGGGTTTCTGAGGCAGCAATGGGGGTGCTGGTGCAGCAAACTCTGGCAGTGGCGAGCCGCACTCAGCACTGGCTGCTGGGGGCTTCAGTTTTGAGTTTGATCGCGGGGATAGTGGCTTTTGTGTCGGTGTCGGCAATTATTCGGAATCTCGGCTTGCTGCGGGAAACTGCGGAACTGATGGCCAGCGGTGATTTTACCGCTCGATCGCCTGTGGTTTCTAATGACGCGATCGGGGTGCTATCTTCTACTCTCAATACAATGGCTCAGCAAATTAGCAGTTTGCTCAACGGTTTGGAAGTGCGGCAGCAGCAGCTAGAGGAACGATCGGAGGAATTGGAAGTCGCTAAGAATGCTGCGGAAGCTGCCAACCGGGCGAAAAGCACTTTTTTGGCAAATATGACTCACGAGTTGCGGACGCCTTTGAATGCGATTATCGGCTACAGCGAGCTGCTGCAAGAAGAGGCTCTGGAACTCGGCGAAGAAGAGTTTGTGATGGATTTGGCAAGCATTAATATGGCAGGCAAGCAGTTGCTCAACATTATTAGTGACATCCTGGATATTTCTAAAATTGAAGCAGGAAAGATGACTCTTTTCTTGGAGACTTTTGAGGTGTGGGATTTGATCGAGCAGGTTGTCACTACTGTTCAACCGACGCTAGGGAAAAATGGCAATACTTTGATCGTCAATTGCGATCGCAATATTGGCACGATATACGCTGATTCGGGGAAGCTGGGACAAGCGCTGTTAAATTTGGCGAGCAATGCTGCTAAGTTTACAGATCAAGGCAAAATTACGATTAATGTTTGGAAAGAAGAAGGGGAAGTTTTGCCGATCGACAATTCCGCAGAACTCTGGGCAGATCCTTCTCGGTGTCAACAGCCTTTGATCGTGTTTCAAGTAACCGATACCGGCATCGGCATGACTGAGGATCAGGTGTCGAGGCTATTCGGAGCTTTCGCTCAAGCGGACGATTCTACTACGCGCAAATACGGCGGCACGGGTTTGGGGCTGACAATTAGCCGGAGATTTTGCCAGATGATGGGCGGAGACATTACCGTTGAGAGCGAGTTTGGCTGCGGTTCTAGTTTTACGATCCGGTTGCCGATTGCGGTTAAAAACCCGAAAGAAGCGCGGGAAGATCGAGAAATCCAAGAAATTCAGGCCGAGTCTTCCCAGGAGCTAGACACGAGTGCAGCGGTGACTGAAGCGAAGCAAAAAGAACTGCGATCACAACCGCTGGATTTGCCCGATGCTGCTACTGTGCTGGTGATTGACGACGATCCAGACGCGCGGGATTTGATGACCCGCTGCTTGTCGAAACAGGGATTTCGGGTGCGATCGTCGGCTAGCGGTCAAGGGGGGCTTCTGTTGGCTAAGGAGTTGCTGCCCGACGCGATTATTCTGGACGTGATGATGCCGAGTATGGACGGCTGGGCGGTGCTGTCAGCGTTGAAAGCAGATCAAGATTTGGTTGATATTCCAGTGATTATGATAACTTTTTTGGACGACCAAAATCAGGGGTTGGAATTGGGAGCGGCGGAGTATGTGAGGAAGCCTGTGGATTACAAGCGCTTTGCTGCTTTATTGAGTAAATATCAGGGTATCGAGAAGTAGTTTGTGGGCTGTTGACTGTTGACTGTTGGCTGTTGACTAAAACTATGCTTTCGGAACAACTGACTGTTTAGACATTTAAACAATACCGATGCAACCGCAAACGAGAGCAGTAGTCATTAGCCCTTGAACTCTGAAATGTGAAATATGAACTGTTAAATGTTGTGAATTCTTAACAGTTATAGCAACCGCGAAGACGCTGAGGACGTTATTGCTTGGATAGTTTTCTGCCGAAGGTCTTCTGCTATAACTGTTACCACTTACCAAAAATATTTTAATATTTAATCGAGCGGCGTTGCTGAATCACGGTATGAAAACAGATAAGTTGGAAATTCCGAAGATGTTCTGACGCGCTTGTTTCTTTTTTTGCAGATTGAGTCGTTCATACCACAAATCAGCAAAGCCACTCTGGCGTTGGTTGGGGCATTGTTCCAGTGAAGGTAGGTTAGGAGGGTTGATCGCCTGCATCACTCGCCACAGTTGCATCGGGTGCTGCCGATTCTAGCTCCGGTGGCAGATGATTGGTAATGAATGAACTCCAATGAGCTATCCCACCTGAATCAAATTCCATCTGCAAAATTGATGCATTCGGTACTGGAAATCCTCGCGAAAATCCCAAAAGCCGAGTCATCGCAACGGCATCAATTACCGTTGGGTTAGCCAAAATCTGCCACAGCATTGCTTTGATAAAAAAGCCATGTGAAAAGACAACAACAAAACCGGATTGTTGTTGTAACTGGTTCAGGGCAGTTCGGACTCGTTCCATCAGTTGGACCAAGGATTCGGCGTTGGTTCCATCGACATATTCAGGGTCGCAGCGGTCCCAGTAAGCTTTGCTCAAAGGTTTGCCAGCCTGGGTTGTGGTTGGTTGGTCGAACTGTAGACCCAGATAGGTAAATTCCTGAACTTGCCAAACCTCAACGGGTGTATGTGGAAATTTTTCAATCAATGGTTGAGCAGTGAGTTGTGTTCTCAGATAAGGTGAAATCACAATCTTGTCGGGAGTTTGCTTAACGGCGGTTGGAATACATCTTGATTGTCGATCGCCCAATTCACTTAAGGCGTTTTCATGGGGTCCAATAATTGCCAACCCTGCATTGGATTGACTTTGACCATGACGAATAATCCAAATAGACACGGTTTGATATTCCCTCTCATTTAGGGTAAAAATCACTTCTAGGGCGTTGATGAATCACGGGATGAAAATAGATAACTGGGAAATTCCGAAAATGTTCTGAAGCGCGGGAGCATCTCTTATTTGTAAAAACACTTCTTCTGGCTCCTTCCTTCTTCCTTCTTCCTTCTTACTCTTTCCTCCTGGCTCCTAACTCCAATTTTGGGCTTGTCTGCTTTCCTTGAGATGCTCCCTGAAGTGCTTGTTTCATTTTTTGCAGATTGAGTTGTTCATACCATACATCCGCAACGCCGACTATTAAAATTGGCAGGGTTAAATAAATCACTTGAGACGATTCAATTGCTCGATCCGGTTCCTCAATAACTTGTATAAAAAGTTTAATCAGTCATTAGTTAACAGCGAAAAACTAATAACTAATGACTAATGACTAATTAATCTAAGAAGCCCATTAATGCCGAGCTATCGTCAATTTCGTTGGAGGCAATGGGGCGGTTTCCTCCCATTGTGGAGTAAACTTCATCAATGTGAAGAGTGCTGATTGCAATAGGGCGAGCACCGGACATACTGAACATTTCACTGACTTGCATGGCGCTGGAGCCGATCGGGCGATTGCCGATTGTAGCAACCACTTCAAAGTCGCTGGATTCTACCGGGCGATTGCCTACAATGCCGTAGGTTTCGCTGAGGTGCAGGGTGCTAATGCCGATCGGGCGGTTCCCCGACATCGAGATGGTCTCGCTGATGGTAAAATCGTCTGGGCCGACAGGGCGGTTGTCATGCATGAGTTGCGGCCGATAAAGTTGGATTCCTGTTGCTTTGGCATCCGTGGGTGGTGTCGGTTGGCTTTTGGAACTGCCTTTACCGCGACGGGCGATCGCTTTGCCTTTGCTTGTACCTGTACTGCTCGTATCCATAATTCTTTTCCTCGCTTATTTTTGGACGTTGATTGCTGGGTGCGGACAACTGCTTTTCTTGGCTTTCTGCTTGCTATTTCGGCCGATGATTAAAATAATATTACAAAGTCTAACTATTTTTTTAACGAAATTGCAGAATCTCTGCATTTTTGTTAAGATTTATGGGTAATAGCTACATTTTCCTATGGTAACTGCGGCAGCATCTTTTCAATTGCAAGCGCCCTTCCAGCCCACAGGCGACCAACCGCTAGCGATCGAGCAACTTGTCAAAGGCATCGAAGCCGGGGATCGATTTCAAACCTTACTCGGTGCCACAGGTACGGGCAAAACCTTCTCCATTGCCTCGGTGATTGAAAAAGTCGGCAGACCCACCTTAGTCCTAGCACACAACAAAACCCTGGCAGCTCAACTTTGCAACGAACTGCGAAATTTTTTCCCGAACAATGCAGTCGAATACTTTGTCAGTTATTACGACTACTACCAACCTGAAGCATACATCGCCGTCACCGATACTTTCATTGAGAAAACGGCAGCAATTAACGACGAGATCGATATGTTGCGGCACTCAGCCACGCGATCGCTCTTTGAACGCCGCGACGTAATTGTAGTTGCTTCAATTAGCTGCATCTACGGTTTGGGAATGCCAGCAGAATACCTGAAAGCGGCTATTCCTTTGCGAGTAGGAATGGAAGTCAACCAGCGGCAAGTTTTGCGTGATTTAGTTAACGTTCAATACAGTCGCAACGATATAGATTTAGGCAGAGGCAAATTTCGCGTCAAAGGCGATGTTTTGGAAATTGGCCCCGCTTACGAAGATAGAATTATTCGCGTTGAATTCTTCGGGGATGAAATCGATGCCATTCGCTACGTTGACCCCGTAACAGGTAAAATCCTGCAAAGTTCAACGGCTTTAAATATCTATCCAGCGCGCCACTTTGTCACGGCAGAAGATAAATTAGAGGCAGCTTGCCAAGGAATAGAACTCGAATTAGAAGACCGACTGGCAGAATTTGAAAAACAGGGGAAACTATTAGAAGCTCAGCGGTTGGAACAGCGCACGCGCTACGATTTGGAAATGCTGCGCGAGGTAGGTTACTGCAACGGAGTCGAGAATTATTCGCGGCATTTAGCAGGGAGAAATGCCGGGGAACCGCCTGAATGTTTGATTGATTATTTCCCGAAAGATTGGATGTTGGTGATAGATGAATCTCACGTGACAGTGCCGCAAATTAGGGGGATGTACAACGGCGACCAAGCGCGGAAAAAAGTATTGATTGAACATGGTTTTCGCTTGCCCAGCGCGGCAGATAACCGCCCTTTAAAAGCAGAGGAATTCTGGGCAAAAGAGAATCAGTGCATCTTTGTTTCTGCTACGCCTGGGGATTGGGAAATGGAAATATCCGAAGGCCGAGTTGCAGAGCAAGTAATTCGCCCTACCGGAGTAGTAGATCCGACAATTTTTGTGCGCCCGACGGAAGGACAAATTGATGATTTGTTGGGGGAAATCAAGGAGAGAGTAAGTCGGGACGAGCGAGTGTTGGTGACGACTTTAACGAAGCGGATGGCGGAAGATTTAACCGAATATTTGCAGGAGAGGGCGATTAAAGTCCGGTATTTGCACTCGGAAATTCAGTCGATTCAACGCATCGAAATTATCCAAGATTTGCAGGATGGTAAGTTTGATGTATTGATTGGTGTTAACTTGCTGCGGGAAGGTTTGGATTTGCCGGAAGTTTCGCTGGTGGTAATTTTGGATGCGGATAAAGAGGGGTTTTTACGATCGGGACGTTCGTTGATTCAAACGATTGGAAGGGCGGCGCGGCACGTTCAGGGACAGGCTATTCTGTACGCGGATAATTTGACGGATAGTATGGTTAAGGCGATCGACGAAACGGATCGGCGCCGGGGGATTCAGCTAGCGTACAATAAGATGCACGGGATTACGCCACAGCCGATCGCGAAAAAGCGATCGAGTAATGCGATTTTGGCATTTTTGGATGTGTCGCGCAAGCTGAATTCTCAGCAGTTGGAGGAGGTTTACGAACAGGTAAACGAGTTATCTTTGGATGAGATTCCTCAGTTAATCGGGCGCTTGGAAGCGCAGATGAAGGCGGCGGCGAAGAAGTTGGAGTTTGAGGAGGCGGGTAAGTTGCGCGATCGGATCAAGCATTTGCGGGATAAGCTATTGGGACATTAAGCTTGTTGTCGGGGAATTGAGGGGGATTTTTAACCGCAGATGCACGCAGATAAACGCTGATGAAGGGAGAATTTAAAAGCCTAACATGGCTTTTAGTCCATTGGCGATCGGCTGATACTCTTCTGCAGTTAAATCTCCTCGGTAGCCCAAAACACGCTTTATGTCCACAGCACGTATTTGATCCAGCAACACAGTAGAGTCATAGCGTAGGTTTCCCATTCCCGCCTGAAGCTGCGGATATAGCGTTGAGTTTCGTGTCGCCCAATCTCCTTTTTGTGTCGTCAAGGGAACGACTATTACCAACGAAAACCGCGTTATCCCTGTGACATTTGGCAAAGCTACAATTACCGCAGGTCGAGTGTTTTCCTGTTCGCGACCGGGGGGAATTTGAGCCGGGAAGTTAACTAGCACTACAGCCCTCACCTGCAAAAAATTAGGTAGCTGACTCACAAATTTTCTCTACCTTTTTATTGCCAATGTCGATCGGGTTTGTTTCTTCAATCCGCCATTTAGCATAGGCGATAACTTCTTTAAAGTCTGCTTCTTCAAGTTCTGGATAAGTTTGGCGTATTTCTGCTGTGGAATAGTGAGAAGCCATCATTGAGATGATAGTTTCAACAGTTATGGGTAAGTGGCGAATGCAAGGTTTTCCCTCCATGAATTCTGAATCGCAGGTAATTCTAGTAAATGGCTGGATATGTTCTTTACTACTCGTTTCAATTTCATTGTCCAGAATTACCATTCCAACTCCCGGAATAAAACGCACAGGCTTTGTGCCTTCGAGGGGGTCTACATCTCCCCAATCATAGGGAGGAATTTCATTATCGACGAGGTAAAGTTGACGCCAAGGCGATTTTGCCAATGCTTCCTCGGAAATGTCAGGAAAAAATATTAGCACTTCTCCGATGCCAACTGGAAAACCATTGAGTTTGCTCAAGCCATCTATAATGGCGGCTAGGACGGATAAGTCTAGATGGTTGAGGTTTTCTGCTTTTTCGATCAGTTGGTATACGGTTTCAGGATTGAGTGTTTCGCCGACAGCTTCGACCAAGTTTTCGGGGGTGAAACCTCGACATTTCAAGTATTCAGCTAGTTGTAAGCGAATTGTACTCATGGGTTTAGTTGAGAAATATTTTAGGGTGAAGTGCGATCGCCCTTTACCATTGTCCTATTTTTTGGATGGGAAGGGCGATCGTACTTTCTATCAGATTCCTAGTCTGTCTGCTGCATATTCGCGAGCACGACAGTCTGCGTTTGATGAACCATCGTTATCCCAGTCATTTGGGTGCCAATCACGTTCGCGCATCAAGTCATCTATTTCTTGTTGCTGTTCAAGGACTTTTTCCTCAAAGGATTGGATAGTTTTATCCTTAGCTTTGATAGTTTTATCCTTTGCTTCGTTTTCCTCAAGCAGACTGCGGTTCCACTCCGCCAAAGCGCGGTTTGACTTCGCCAAAGCGCAGTACAACTTCGCCAAAGCGCGGTTCGATTCCGCCAAAACAGAGAGGGTTTTCTGAGTCCGCCGAAGGTTGGTGTACAACGACTCGCATTGTGAAGTATAATTGTGGGACATATATTTCCATAGTTACGTTAACTTGTGGTGGTCTGAAGTTGAGATGTCAAACCACCGTGAGTTTGCTAGCTAAAGCAAGGCCTCTGTCTGAATCGTTACTTCAGGCGGGCCTTTTCCGTATCAGATATGATTTGCTATTGCAAAAACTACAAGACATTCAAGCCTTGTCTTTCTTACACTTGGGAATGTGAGGAAGTTTTGTTTGAGCTTGTATTTTAAGAATTTAACACTCGCCCGTTGAATTGTCAAGCGAGCAATAAGACCGTTTGTTTTCTTTATTACGGAGATTTAAACATCCGATTGTCTGCCTCCGATGTCGCTTTAATCTAATACGCTTGAATAGTGCAGTCTACCGCGTTATGGGTAAAGTGGATGCCAACTCAACCTCAATTTGCCGACATCCGATGCCGCTTTAATCTAATAGGCTTGAATAGCGCGGTATACCGGGCTATGGGTAAAATGGATGCCACAATTAACCTAAATCTCTATTAAGAATTGAAACCTGAGTGAATTGATTACGGGCAGATAGGGCAAGGGTTTCAGAAATATATAAAAAAGGTCGATCGCCCAAAACACCACCCAAACCAACTACTTACTCAATACCGCAGCATCCGTACTGCTAGCAAAAGCCGGACGAATAAATTCCTCCTTCTCTTCCCACGTGATGAAACCCTTATCTACAGCTAGCTGCATCACTTCCTGAAGAAAACCTCTGAGCACATCTAATACTTGAGTGCGATCGCACTCAAACTGCTTTTCCCAGCGCGAAGTCCCAAACTTAATCCAAGTGCAGTTAATCTTATTGTCGATCGGTAGCAACATAATAGTGAACCAACTCTCACCAAAGTCTATTTCTATTGGTTTACCTTGCGATAGCTTCGCAATTTCCTGTGGAAAGTTATTCTCTATCATCATGCAAATATCTAAATCTAAAAATACCTCGATTTTCTCATCACCTATTTCTATTAAAACTTTATGGTCGAACTCAAAGCAGAAACGTCGCCATCCCATTTCAAAATGAGAAAGCTCTCCCAATGGATCTTCAGGAGGCTCTGCGTAGTTTTCTAAGAAACGCTCGGATAATTTAAAATTAAATTTTTGACGGCTATTCATCGCTGTTCATACTAAACAATATAAAAACTTAATAAGTTGGGTTTCGTTTTGTGACCTCAACCCAACCTACTAATACCAAAGTTCGGTAAATTTTGCCTCTATTTCTTAGTCCGCGCAGGCCGACTTTGTGTATAGAAGCGGTTGAAACCGCCGAGATATCTTACGGTGTCGGATTCGGATACTTAGCGTGCACCGCATCGATTTCCGCTATAATCTCCCGATCCAAATTCACCTCCAAACTACCGATATTTTCCTCCAACTGTTCGAGACTGGTTGCACCGATAATTGTGCTAGTCACAAACCAGCGCGATCGCACATACGCCAAAGCCATCTGCGCCGGACTTATCCCATGTTTCCCCGCAATCTCAACATACGCTTTCACCGCATCGTTCAGATTAGTTTTATCGTAACGCTGACCAAATCCCGCAAATAAAGCCAACCTAGAATTTTCGGGAATTCCATTCAAGTATTTACCCGTTAACAGCCCAAATCCTAAAGGACTATAAGCCATCAATCCCAAATTTTTAAAACGGCAAGTTTCTGCTAAATTTAGGTGAAATGTGCGATTGGTCAAACTGAAAGCATTCTGAATAGAAACAACTTTCGGCAATCCGTGTTTTTCCGCCAACGTGCAAAACTCGCAAACTCCCCACGGCGTCTCGTTGCTCAAACCCAAATAGCGAACTTTGCCAGCTTTTATTAAGTCAGCAAATACTTCTAACTGTTCCAAAATCGGTACAGTTTCGTGCTCTTGGGCAATGTCGTAATCCGGCGCGCCAAATAGCGGCACGTAGCGATCGGGCCAGTGGATCTGATAGAGGTCGATGTAGTCAGTTTGCAAGCGCTTCAGACTGTAATTCAGGGCTTTTTCGACATTTGGGCGATCGATCTGATTTTTCCCTTCCCGAATCCACTTTAATCGAGTGCTTCTGCCCGCCACTTTAGTCGCTATAATGACTTTATCCCGCTGCTGTTTCGCCAACCATTCGCCGATATATTCCTCTGTTTTTCCCTGAGTTTCCGCCTTTCCAGGGACAGGATACATTTCGGCCGTATCGATAAAGTTGATGCCTCTATCGATCGCAAAATCGAGCTGTTGGGCCGCTTCCTCAACGGTATTCTGCTGGCCGTAAGTCATCGTGCCCAAACAGATTTCCGATACTGATAAGTCGCTGTCGCCGAGTTTTTTGTATTCCATGATTGCGATTGCTTGCTGCAAAATTATCTGCTTCTATATTACCTAAAAAAATCATTTATTTGCTGAGTCAAAAAAAGTACATGAGGCGCATCTCTTCCGTAAAATATCTCCCTTTTCCCTCTTTTACTCTGCGTCCTCTGCGGTTAAAATTTTTCAAATGCTATCCGCACTAAAATGTTAATATAAAGAATTATGCCTCGATAGTTTATGAGTAACCGCCCCCCCAAAGTTCCGTTTGTAAATTTCTCCCTGCAACACCAACCAATCCAATCGCAAATAGCAGAAGCAATTAGAAAAATAATCCAGGAAGGAGACTTTATTTTAGGCCAAGCACTCGCGGAATTTGAAACAGCATTTGCAGCAGCTTCTGGAGTAAAATACGGCGTAGGAGTGGCTTGTGGAACAGATGCGATCGCTCTGGGACTGCAAGCTTGCGGCATTAATCCGGGCGACGAAATTATCATACCCGCTAACACTTTTATTGCCACCGCGATCGCCGTCCTCCAAGCCAAAGCTATACCTATTCTTGTAGATTGTGACCCGGAAACCGCCCTGATTGACCTCACAGCAGCCGAAACAGCAGTTACCTCGAAAACTAAAGCAATTATCCCCGTACACCTCTACGGTCAAATGGTATCGCCCCGGCAGCTTTTAGATTTTGCGAACCGCCACGATTTAATCATATTTGAAGATGCCGCCCAAGCGCATCTAGCTTCCAGAGAAGGATACCGCGCGGGCTCCATTGGTAAAGCAGCAGCCTTCAGCTTTTATCCCAGCAAAAACCTCGGTGCTTTTGGCGACGGCGGGATGTTCATTACTAACGATGCAGAGCTCGCAGAAAAAATGCGAACTCTCCGCAATTACGGAGCACCTACCAAATATTTGCACACAGAAATTGGCAGCAACAGCCGCCTCGACAATTTGCAAGCTGCCGTACTCAATGTTAAATTGCCTTACTTAGAAAAATGGAATCGTGATCGCACCGCCGCCGCCCAACACTACAATACTCTACTAGAACCATTGAAACACAAAGGCATTGTACCCATTGCCAACCATAGCAGCAGCGGTCACATTTATCACCTGTATGTTATCAAAATTACTGAGGAAAGCTCGTTAGCGAAGCCCTCGAAGAGGATCGACCGCAACACCCTTCAGGAAAAACTCGGCCAACACGGCATTCAAACAGGCATACACTATCCCATACCTTGTCACCTGCAGCCCGCCTACCAAAACTTAGGGAATCGGGGCGACTTTCCCCACGCAGAAACCCTGTGCGAACAAATTTTATCATTGCCAATGTATCCCGGATTGAGCAATACTCAGATCGAGCAAGTTGTTCGGGCGATCGTACTATCATTGAATTGCTAATTGTTCATAAAACTTATGCTGCAGGTGATTCAAGCAGTAGGGTGCGGTTCTCAGAGCGTTTTTGTGGGGAATTAACAAATCTTTAACTGACAGTTCAAAAGCCCAAAGCGTTGCGAATCCAGCGCGGCAATCTTAAAACTTCTCAAACCATGCACATCCAGCGCAAAATTCGCATTGTTTTCAAGCGATACCTCCTGGCGGAAGGTATCACGGTGCTCCTAATACTGCTGTACGCCCCCCTGCTAGTACACTGGTACAACGGCTGGCTCAACAAAAACATCAGCATCGAACACGAATATTTCAGCCACGGACTAATTGGTTTGCCCTACGCAGCTTATATGGCTTCGATGAACCGAAAGTGCTGGCGCAGCTTACCCAACTCACCGCATTTTTTGGGAGGGTTTTTGCTGGTACTAGCTACGCTTTTTTATCTGAGTCGCTTGAGCGATTTAGTGAATTTATCCCTCCCCGTAATGCTGGCCAGCATTTGCTTATCTTTAAAAGGAATTCCCGGCTTAAAATTGCAGGTGATGCCGCTTTTGTTCGTATTTCTGGCCTCGCCGAACCACATTCCTTACCTCATAGAACCCTACGCCTTGCCCTTACAGCAATTCATTGCTGAAGCATCAGGCTGGATATTAATTAAGATTGGTATCAACGTGAGAGTGGAAGAAATTTATCTGTACGTAAACGAGCGCATTGTAGAAGTAGCTCCACACTGTGCAGGCTTAAAAATGCTGTTTACCAGTCTTTACGTCAGCTTAATTCTGCTGGATTGGACGGGAGTTTGGAACTCTCGCAAAAAAAGTCTTTTGTTTTTAGTCATTACATCCATTATTAGCATCACTTCCAACATTTTTCGCAATACTTTGCTAACTTACTTTCACGGAACCGACAGAGAGGCGCTTTTTAATTGGCTACACGCCGGATGGGGGGGAGATTTATATTCTGCTTGTATACTAGGGTTATTGGTACTTCTCCTCAACGGGATGGAAAAGTATTTCCCAAGTCAGTCTGGCAATTAATGAAACAGATGATTTCAGCACAGAAACTAATGCAGCGGTATCAATTATCTAAAATTATGATACTGGTGTTTTTGCTGGTATTAGTTGGAGCAGTAGCAATTCCCGGCTACGCGACGGGAAGGTGGCCTTGGACAAACCCGCCAACCCTTGCCAACCTCAAGCAATTAAGAAGTGTGCGCCAAAACGGGCTAAAAATTCCTGGGTGGCAGGTTATAGCCGTTCAGAATAACGTCCAAATTGGCGCTCACAGATGGTTAGTTCAAGAAATTAAAAAAGATAAAACAATTGCCATTTTATTGCTGTTGCCTCAAAATTACCCCAAAAACCAGCCCCAAGTCGAATGGCTAGATATCGATGGATTTCACCGGTGGCAAACCGATTCTCATCGCACTTTGAGGTTTACAGTTAAATTAGCACCAATACCCGGCCAGACACCGCCTAATGTCGAGGCGAGGTTTTTCCGAAGCTGGACTCGCCAACAAACTTTTGCTGTCGTGCAATGGTACGCTTGGCCTAACGGGGGTTCTCCAACAACCAGCCGCTGGTTTTGGGAAGATAGTATTGCTAGACTGTCGAACCGCCGCGCCTCTTGGGTTGCTGTCAGTATTATCCTTCCCATTCAACCGCAGGGCGACATTAAGATAGCTCAACCCTTGCTAGAATCTCTCGGTGAAAGTGTTCAGGCTAAATTAATTACAGAAACTTTTCGGTTTGAGTAAGCAGGTAGGTGCAAATAAATCAGCCTAGAGGGTGGGGAGGTTTTGCCAAAATCAACTGATTCCTAGTAAATATCCGGGTTCAACTCGCCCCGAAAATATCTTATTGTTTTTTATCGTCGCTATATTTAGATGAAACTTACAAGTCAGACCATTATTCAAAATATTACTTTTTTAAATCCTCTGAAAATGCGGCAAAAATCCACTATTAAAAATCGCCTCGCTTTTTACTTGGCAGGCCTGCATTCAACTGCTTGGACTCTATCTTTTGCTGCTGTATTCTGGGGTTTTAATAGCAAAAATTTTTCGGAAACGGCTTTAGCTCAATCTGTTGTTCCTGGTTCCGAGCGCCTCGTGGCGCCACCGCCATTGCGTTTACCGCCACCGCCCCCTGCCAATTTCAACCGGGATATTAACCCAGCTTTTCGGAATCGGCCCTACCGCCTCGGGCCGGGAGACCAGATTTCTGTTCAAGTTCAACGCTTCCCAGAGCTAGGTTTTACGGGTCCAATCAGCCCTGAAGGCGTAATTGTACTGCCGCTAATCGGAACAGTAAATGTGCGTGGTCTTACTGTCGAAGAATCACAGCAGCGCCTCCGGGAGCGCTTTGGCCAATTTATCAAAAATCCTCAAGTCTCGGCTGCTTTGCTGGTTCAGCGCCCCGTAGTGGTGACGGTGACGGGGGAAGTTGCTAGACCGGGTTTTTATCCGCTGCAAACCCCCCAGCTTCCTGCTGCTTTGGCGGCTGCTGCTGGGACTAATCCTACGGCGGAACTGCGGGCGGTGCGGGTGCGGCGGACTCTGCCGGGAGGTGCTGTGGCGGAGCAAGTTGTTGATATTTTGACACCGTTGCAAACTGGTATTGCTCCACCGGATTTGCGTTTGGAAGATGGAGATGCGATCGTTGTACCGTATAAACAGGTTACGCCCGATCGCAAATCCGATCAAGATTTAGCATCCAGGTACAGCCTCGCTGCTGCTGCTGTCCCCGTCCAAATCACTGTCACCGGAGAAGTAAGCAAACCTGGTTTTTACACGCTTCCGGCGGGTTCGGGTCGAATTTCGGCTGCTTTGGTGATTGCGGGGGGAGTCACGGGAAAAGCCGATTTGCGGGAGGTGCGAGTGCGGCGGACGCTGATGAACGGCTCCTCGGTGGAGGAACCAATCGACCTCTACACTCCCCTAGCAAACGGTAACGATTTGTTCGATTTTCCTTTGGCATCGGGAGATGTGATTGTCATCCCGGAATTGGACGCTAGTACCAAAAACCTAGACTACGATAAAGCTCTGGTTTCGCGGTCTACTCTGATTAAACCCAGGATCTACGTTCGAGTTTTGAGTTACGCTAGTGGTGGTTTGACCTCGTTCTACATAGAAAATGGCAGCAGGTTTTTGGATGCTCTCAACAACTTGCCTGTTAATCTTGCTGACTTGCGGAAAATAGCCCTGATTCGGTTCGACGAAAAGCAAGGTAGAGCAATCAACCGTTCGATAGATGCTAAAGCTGCTTTGGAGGGCAATGTTTCTCAGAACCCGATGCTCGAAGATAATGATGTGATTGTGATTGGTAGGAATTTGGTAGAGCGCATTGGTTATGTAATCAATACTTTTACTCGACCATTCCGGGATACTTTGGGATTTATTCTGTTCTTTGAGCAGTTGAGAAATGGAGTAACAGATTTGTTCGGCCCGTCACGTAATGATAGGTAGTCATACCATTTTAGATTTTAGATTTTAGATTTAAGATGGGGAATGACTTAGGCGATATGGGTTTTAATCACAGACCGAAAATTCTAAGGTTTTTGGGGGATTTGTAGAATTAGTCAGCAGTCATTAGTTATCGTTAAGAATTAGCAATCTAAAATCTAAAATCTAAAATCTAAAATCTAAAATCGTCATGACTTTATCCGTTGTTAAACGTTATTTAATTGCTTTTGACCAATACAAGTGGGTGGGACTGGCTACTCTCGCGGTGACTGTGGGCGTGTCGGGAGTAGTGGCCATGCAGCCCAAGGCGGCGCCAGTTTACGTTGCCATAGGTACGCTGGCTTACGACAGACCGAGCGTGATTTTTTCATCGACTACTACTAAAATTCAACAGGAAGGACAAGAAATAACTAAAGATATGCTGCTGGATACAAGGGTGGTTGAACCCGCAGCAAAAAAACTCATTAAACCCGAAGGAAAATTAAACAAAGAAGAAGCGGAAAAAGTACAAGCTTTGGCTGATAAGCTGGGAAAAGATGTGCAAATAAAGATGCCCAGTAAGAATAATGACCCCAGCGCTTTGATTCAAATATTGTACAAAAATGCCGATCGTAAACAAGCAGAAGCGGTAGTAAAGACGCTGATGAACGAAATGGTGGAACACAGCAAAAATATTAATACTTCTAGACTGCGAGAAACGATCACCCAAATCAACCAGCGTTTGCCGAAAGTAACTCAGGAACTCAGAGAGACGGAAGCAAAACTTGAAGCCTACGAAAAACGAGAAGGAACTTCAATTTTAGCAGCTCAGAGCGGTGCTTTGCCGCAAGCGATTACCAGCATCCAACAGCAGCAGCGGCAACTCCGCGTGCAGTTGGGAGGAATTGAAGCTCAAATTAACAGTTTGCAGGATCGCTTGGGATTGAATGTGGAGCAAGCTTACGTCGCTCAAGCACTCTCTGCCGATCCAATTATTGCCCAACTGCGAGTGCAATTGTTTTCGATCGAATCTCAGCTCAAAATTCTCCGCAGCGACTTGCAGGAGGAACACCCGAAAATTGTAGAATTGCTTAAACAAAAACTTGCTTTTGAGCAGCAGTTGCAGCAGCGCCAGTCTGAGGTACTCGGCGGTAACGGGGTGGCGGCTCCGCTCAGAAGTGCCGATCGAATTCGGGTAGACTCTTCTTTAGATCCGGCCAGACAGCAGTTAGCTCAAACTTTGATTGCTTTGCAAACGCAGCGGGATACGGTGCAACAGCAACTCCAAGGAATCGAGAAAACTGAAAAAGAATTGCGTCGGGAACACGCGACAATCCCCAACAAGCAGTTAGAACAAGCCCGTTTGGCCCAGCAAGTGGCGTTCAAAAAAGCTCTCTACGACAAGATGCTGTCGGCTTTGGTAGATGCTGAGGCGGCGGTAGCTGAGACAACGGGGAGTTTGAGAATCGCCCAATGGCCGCAAACTGATGACGTTGAGTCCAACAAGAGAGGTTTGCCCGTGATGCTGGCGGTGGGCGGATTTGTGGGATTGCTGCTGGGCGGGGGGTTGATATTTTTGTTGGGGATGCTCAACGGCAAGTTTTACAGTTGGGAAGAAGTGCGGGCGGCTTTGGTGGAAAAAGAGGTGCCGATACTGGCAGTTTTGCCTGAAGTGACGGTGTTTGATTCCTACGGCGATGAAATGCCTCTGGCCCTGGAGGTAAATTCTCCCTATTTGGAATTTTACGAGCGGTTGCGTACTAATTTGCGCCGGATCGGGAACAAACCGGTAAAGGTGGTGTTGCTGACTTCGGCGGCGCCTTTGGAGGGGAAAAGTTTTAGTGCTTACAATTTGGCAATTGCATCGGCTCGATCGGGTAAACGGACTTTGCTAATTGAAGCAGATTTGCGATCGCCTTCTAACGTTGAATCTTTGAAAATTTCTGCAGATCCTCTGGCGACGGTGGAACCTTTACACTATTACGGCAATATTAGCGAGTGCGTCCTTTTGGTTCCAGAGGTAGAGAACCTATACGTCGTGCCGAGTCCCGGCTTTTTGCGGCAAGCCTCTGCCGTACTAGAATCAAGCGAAATGCGGAGATTGTTTGAGGATGTTCGCAACCGCTTTGATTTTGTGGTTGTGGATTCTCCGGCGTTGAGCGAGTGCAACGACGCGCTGACGCTGGAACCGTACACGGACGGTATGATTTTGGTGGCGCGGCCTGGTTACACTTTGTCTAGTATGTTGTCTGAGGCTGCAGATCAGTTGCTGGAATCTGAGGATGAGGATTCGCATAAATCCGGGCCGCGGCTTTTGGGAGCGATTATTAACGGTGCTGATATTCCGGTGAAGTTCCGCAATGATATTGATATTGATGAATGGGAGTTGCCTGTGAGTGCGATCGGCGATCGGGCGATCGAAGTGCGATCGAGGCAATTACCGCAGCACTCAAAGCCTAAAAATAAGGCTATTAATAGTAAATTGAGCTAATTTATTTGGCTTAATTCTTGTAAAGCAATCCTCAACCAAATCTGGGGGGGTGACAAAGAGGGCTAGGAGATAGACCGAATCAGGGTTGCAGCCCGCATACCTTGTTGATAAAAGCGAC